>JBEKKD010000391.1:0-4618 GCA_050010895.1 Armatimonadota bacterium | reverse complement strand
AAGCGACGCGAAGGCCCTGGCGCGTGTGCGGCGGCTTCTGGTAGGCAGAGGTTTCGGGTTTGACATAGTGGACGCCGTCATGCGGCGGGTTTCCTCGGACGGAGAGTCGTGAAGGCGACGCGCAATCATCATGGACGTTCTTGTGGAGCGGACTCGTATATGTTCATAGCAAGCGCCATACGTCGTGCTCGGATCATTATGGGCGGGCCCGCCCCGAGGCGGCGCTGGCGCGTATTCTCGAGCCGGAAACAATCTCGCGGCCGTGTCGGGCTCAGGTCCTCTGTTGGACCGATGTGCAGCGTGGCCCGGGCTGCCCGCGTCGGCAGGCCGCGTCTCTGGAAGGGAGTGGGCAGAATTGGCTACCCACGGTGTGACACTACTGGTTGGACTCGTGACGGAGGTAGTTCTACTCTTCATCGGCTTTCTCGCAGTCCTGCGGTTTCACCAGGCACAAAAGCGCACGACTGCTGAGGCAAAGCGGGAGATAGAGCAGGCGCATGGTGAGATCGAGGCCAAGCGCAAAGAGGCGCTCCTCGAGGCAAAAGAAGAGGCGCACCGACTTCGAAGAGAGATTGAAAAAGAGAATCGGGATCGCAGGCAGGAACTCCAGCGCATGGAGCGCAGGCTGAGCCAGAGGGACGAGAGCCTGGAGCGGCGCACGGAGGGCCTGGAGAAACGGGAGCGGCAGGCCGAGGAGAAGGAATCCGAGGTCGCCAAGCTGCGGGACATGGCAGATAAGGAGCGTCTGCGCTGGCGGGAAGAGGTGGAGCGGGTCGCGGGCCTCGCCGCCGACGAGGCCAGGCAGATCGTCCTCGATGAGGCCGAGAAAGAAGCGCGCCATGAGGCCGCCATGCTTCTCGAGCAGATCGAGGACGAGACCAAGCGTGAGGCCGACCGCAGGGCGCGTGAGATCATCTCCCTCGCCATTCAGCGTTGCGCGGTGGATCAGGTGGCCGAAACCACCGTCTCTGCAGTAGCGCTCCCCTCAGACGAGATGAAGGGTCGGATTATCGGCCGTGAAGGGCGGAACATCCGTACCTTCGAACAGCTCACCGGCGTGGACCTGATCATCGACGACACGCCGGAGGCGGTCGTGATCTCGGCGTTTGACCCCGTCAGGCGTGAGACCGCTCGCATCGCCCTCGAGAACCTGATCAGCGACGGCCGCATCCATCCCGGCCGCATTGAGGACGCGGTCGAGAAGGCGAAATCGCTGATGGAGGAGCGCATTCAGGATGCCGGCGACCAGGCGACGTTCCGGACCGGTGTCACCGGACTTCACCCGGAACTGGTTCGGCTGCTCGGGAAGATGAAGTTCCGCACCACGTTGGGACAGAACGCCCTCGACCACTCCATCGAGGTGGCCAACATCTCTGGCGTCATGGCAGCGGAACTGCATGTGAACGAAGCCCTCGCCCGCCGTTCCGGACTCCTTCACGACATCGGGAAGGCGGTCGACTTCGAGCAGGAGGGCACGCACACCTCGATCGGCGTCGATCTGGCGCGGCGCTACCGAGAGAGCCCTGATGTGGTCCATGCCATCGCCGCCCACCACGAGGAAGAGCCCTTCCACTCGGTCGAGGCGGTGCTGGTATACGCGGCCGACAGTGTGTCCGCGGCGCGCCCGGGCGCCCGCCGCGAGACGCTGGAAGGTTACATCAAGCGGCTGGATCGGCTCGAGAAGATCGCCCAGTCCTGCCCGGGAGTCGAGCGGTGCTTCGCCATCCAGGCCGGCAGAGAAGTCCGTATCCTCGTCAAGCCCGAGGCAGTGGACGACGTCATGGCGGCCGCCCTGGCGAGAGAGGTCGCGGATAGGATACAGGAGTCCGACCTCGAATACCCCGGCCAGATCAAAGTCACTGTTATCAGAGAGACGCGGGCCATCGAGTATGCGAAGTAGAGCCCTGGCGGGCGAGGCCGGGCGTTGAATCTGCTCTTCATCGGCGACGTCGTGGGTCGGCCCGGTCGTGAGACTGTGAAAGCCTGCCTGGCCGACCTCGTTCGCCGGCACCAGGCCGATTTCGTCATCGCCAATGGCGAGAACACCGCCGGCGGCATGGGGATCACGGCCCAGGCCTCGGAGGAGTTGTTCCACGCCGGCGTGGACGTTCTGACGACCGGCAACCATGTCTGGCGGCAGCGTGACGCGATCGCCTTCATTGATGCCGAGCACCGCGTGCTCCGCCCCGCGAACTATCCGCCAGGAACTCCGGGACGGGGCGGAGAAGTGTTCGCGACCTCGCACAGTGGCACTGTCGGCGTCGTGAACGTGCAGGGCCGGACGTTCATGGACCCCATAGACTGCCCGTTCCGTGCCGCAGATAGAGAAATCGAGCGCATTCGTGGAAGAACGAATGTGATCATCCTGGACGTCCATGCCGAGGCGACCAGCGAGAAGCTGGCGATGGGATGGTACCTCGATGGGCGAGTGAGCGCCGTCATCGGCACCCACACCCATGTCCAGACAGCCGACGAGAGGATACTGCCGAAGGGCACGGGCTATATTACCGACGTCGGCATGGCGGGTCCCAGGGACTCGATTCTGGGAGTCAGGTCGGAGCTGATAATCCAGCGGTTCCTGACGGGAATGCCGGCGAAGTTCGAGCTGGCGGGCAGCCCCCTCATGCTGAATGGGGTGCTCGTGAATATCGACACGGAGACCGGCCGCGCCCGCTCCATAGAGCGTGTCACCGCGGAGGTCTAGCGGCCGAAGGGCGGCGACCTCCTGCAGCAGACTCGGAAAAACGTCCCATTTGCACACAAACGGACCGTACTTGTGGTAGAATTCGCCCCAGCGCAACCGCGATAGTCAGGTCCCCGGCGACGGGGGCCATAGCAACCGTTAGAGCAGTCGGAATCGGATCAGCGACAGAAGTAACTGGATTGGAAGGAGCAGGAGGATGTTATTGGAAGTCCTGCGCGTCTCGACGAAGTCGAACCCGAACGCGGTGGCCGGCGCTCTCGCGGGCGTGATCCGCGAGAAGGGCGCAGCCGAGCTGCAGACCATCGGCGCAGGCGCGCTGAACCAAGCAGTGAAGGCAGTCGCGATCGCGCGCGGCTTCATGGCCCCCTCCGGCGTCGATCTCATCTGCCGCCCCGCCTTCGCAGACATCACGGTTGACGGGCAGGAGCGGACGGCCATCAGACTGATCGTCGAGCCGAAGTAGCGCGAGTTGGTTGCCTGACCTGCCCGTTGGGCAGGGGTTCATCCGCCTCGGGCGGGCTTGCCCCTGCCACCCAGCTCCCGTTGCTTTGAACGCGGGCCGGGAGATCCAATCGCCTCCGGCAGCTACGTTTCCTGCCCATTACAGCTATGGCGGACCTCGTCCGATACACCTCCTTGAGGTACCGACATGCGTACTGCTCTATGCTCCACAACTCGGGGGTTCCGCCAGCGCATCTGCACCGCGGCGGCCAGTGCCGTGCTGTTCGCCGCAATGCTGTCCGCGGCCCCCGCCAGCGCCACCACCAAGGGCCTCAACCAGATCATCACCCCCGATATCCAACCGGCCGGACTGCTGTCGGTGAGCTTCCAGTGCCAGCACCCCGCGATCGGTAACGGCGAGCAAATGCAACTGGAGTTGGGGGTCACCAAGAACTTCGAAGTGGCGCTCTTCCGCGGGTTCAGCCCGGGGCAGTTCCTGGAAGCGGCGGAATACGGCATCGTCCAGAAGCCGTCGTTCCTTCTCTCCACCGGCGTCATCCGCCCGTTCACGGGCAACCGGCTTCAGCCCTTCATCGAGGCTGGCTTCCCGCGTGGGAAAGACACGTTCACACTCGGTGCCATCCGCGCGGATGGAAAGAATGAGGCGCTTCTCGGCTGGGCCCATCAGGCGAGCCCCACGCTGCTGTTGGAGACCGACTACCAGGGCGGCAGCGACAACTTCACCACCGTCGGTTTCACCTACAGCATCACGCCGTCGCTATCCCTCAACCCCGCGGTCTACGTCTCCAACAGCACCCCGCGCCACGCGTTCGGCTATGCCGTGTTGACCTGGAGCGCGCCGGTGTGGAAGTAGAGGTCGCCTGCCGCCCTCCCCTACAGCACCTTCTCCAGCCCCACCGTCAGCCCAGTCAGTGCCCTGATCTTTCGCACCACCAGCAGCACCCCCGGCATGAACGATTCTCGCCCTGTCGAGTCGTGGCGGATGGTGAGGGTCTGGCCCAGGCCGCCGAAGATGACTTCCTGGTGAGCGACGAGGCCGGGGAGACGGACGCTGTGTATGGGGATGCCCTCGACAGTCGCACCGCGGGCGGGGCCGTGGTCGGCGGAGGGGTTACTGACCTTCGAATCGGGCGCGCCCGCTATCAGCCGCGCGGTGCGCGCAGCCGTCGCCGATGGCGAGTCGAGCTTGCCCGCGTGATGGAGTTCGATGATCTCGACCGCGTCCATGTGCCGCGCGGCTTCATCCGCGAACTGCATCATGAGCACGGCGCCGATGGCGAAGTTCGGGGTGTAGAAGGCGGGTGTCCGATGCTGGTCACAGAGGCCAGCCAGCTCTTTGAGGTCTTCATCCGTCAGCCCCGTCGCGCCGATGACGCAGGCGACCTTTGCAGAGACGATGGTGCGAGCGTTGGCCATCACTGCGGCGGGCAGACTGAAGTCCACCGCGACGTC
>JBEKKD010000390.1:0-4620 GCA_050010895.1 Armatimonadota bacterium | reverse complement strand
GAACGGCGCGCAGGTCTTTCGGAATACCGCGGATTGTGGTATCCTGATCGTGCGCTGCAGCAGCAGTCTCCCGGCAGGCGCCAGGGAGGGCAGTTTGGTCTGTCGGCTATGTGGAGCCGCGAACGCGCCGCAGCAGGCGAGTTGCATCGTCTGCGGCTCGCCTCTGGAGCGCGCTCCCGAGGCACAGGGCCCACGCAAGCAGGTAGAGTCCCATGCAGGACGGGCGGCGTGGCTGCTTCTCTGCATGCTGCTCGGCGCCGGTCTGGGCTTGGTCGTGGTGCGGCGGCATTCGGACGCGCCGCCCGAGATGGACCTCATCATCGCCGGCCTTGTCCTCGGCGCTGCCGCCGGAGCCGGCCTCGGGATACTTCCGGGCCCGGGAGCGCGGGTGGCCAAGCGTCGCTGCGCGGCTGCCCTCTCCTCCCTCTTCAGCCACCTCTCCCGACGCAAACTCAGCCAGGTGGCGCGCGTGTGTGACCGCTCACTTGAGCAAGATCCGACCGACCTCGACACGCAGGTTCGGCTGGCAGCAATGCTATGGCTCGAGGGAACGAAGGAGCGCGCCGAGCAGGTGCTACTTCGCATCGCCGAATCATCCGATGCACCCGCGTTGGTCAGACACAATTTCGCAGCTATCGAGGCCGCCTCCGGCCGACATGCCCGGGCGATCGAGGAACTCCAGACTGCCAGGCCTCGCATGAGCAGTTCCGTGAACCTGGTCTGGAATCTCGGGCTCGCGCGATGGGCGCAGGGCCAGCTGGACGAGGCGGCCGCGTGTCTCCGGGACGCCCTCAGACTCGATCCAGATCATCACCGCGCCCGTAACGCGCTGGCGCTGGTATCTGCCCGGCAGGGCGGACTCGACCAGGCGATCACCGAGTTCGAGGAGATATTGAAGGCCAGTCCTCGCGATCCTGACGTACTGTGCAATCTCGGTATCATCCATCAGGCACGCGGGGATCTGGTGGTCGCCACCCGCTATTTCACTGCCGCATTGCACCGGCGTCCGAGCCACGCCGCAGCTCGCTATAACCGCGGCCTATGCGCCATGCTGCACGGCAGGATGTACGCCGCGATCGACGATTTCAGTGCTGTCGCTCGGGTCGCTCCTGACCATGGGTGGGCGCTAGTCCAGAAGGGATGCTGCTGGTACCGCGTGGGGCAGACCGGGCGCGCGCTCGATGCGGCCCGCCACGCACTGAGGGCCGCGCCAGGCAACTTCATCGTTCGCTATAACGCCGGCACGCTGCTCCTGCGAGAAGGCATCGTTGACCAGGCCGTGCGCGAACTGGAGCGGGCCTACGAGCTCGATCCCAGAAATGTAGATGTCGTCGTCAACCTCGGGGTTGCGACATACCTCGACGGGCGGGTGAGACAGGCCTTCGATCACTTTCGCGCCGCGGCCCGTATGAATCCGAAGCACGCGCTCTCCCGGTACGATTGCGCCATCGCCGCACAGATGCTGGAGCAATACGACGAGGCAGAGCGCGAGCTCGACGCCCTCATGCAGCTCTACCCTGACTTCCCGGAGCTACTGAACGCCATGGGCGTCGTAAGGCTACTGCAAGACCGGCTCGTCGACGCGGCCGAGCAGTTCCGGCGCGCGGCCGACGCAATGCCCCGTAGCGCCATCGTGCGGTCCAATCTGGGCCTCTGCTACTACCTCGAAGGCGATCTGGCCGCAGCGGCCGAGCAAGCGCGCATGGCCGCTGGTCTCGATCCCGATCTCGCGGCCGCACGTGACTTGCTAGGCCACGTGGCAGTCGACCTGAGGGTGCTTGACGAGGCCATCGACCACTTCAGAACGCTGTCCAAACTGGAGCCATCGAATCCTGATGCGCATGCCAATCTCGGCCTCGCGTACTATAAGGACGACCGGCTGAATGAGGCAGTGGAGTCATACAAGCGCGTGCTGATCTTCTCTCCCCGGTCGGCGGAGGGTCACAACGACCTCGGGCTCGCCTACGCGAAGAACAAGATGCTCGCGGAGTCGGCGCGGCACCTCAGCAAGGTGATCGAGTGGCGCCCGAGCAACCCGATCGCTCACAGCAATCTCGGGCTCGTCTACTTCTTCAAGGGCGACACCGAAGAGGCCGTCGGGGAATGGCGAGAGGTGACCCGTCTGTCGCCCGCCTATGCCCGGATGCGGGAGGCGACCCGTTTTTCGGCTTACGACGATCAGGAAATGGTTATGAGGGCGATCGATCGGCGACGGCGCTCGGTGCAGTTTCCGCTCAAGGTGGCAGCGTTCCGCCACAGCTTCCAACTCGCGCTCGACGAGAACGACTACCAGATGGAACTCCCCTGGCCGGACCTGCAGGCCGCAGAGCGTTGGCAGCGCCGCGCACGGCACTTCCGCGCGGCCATGATGGCGCCGTAGCCGGACGCCTCCCCGCTCGATGGTTCTTGCTGAGCAGCGGCATTTCCTGTACCATTGGTGCCCGTGGCACCGTAGCTCAGTGGTAGAGCGGGCGGTTCATAACCGCCATGTCGCTGGTCCGAATCCAGCCGGTGCCACTAGTCCTCTGCCGTCTGTACAATTCCCCTCCGGCTTGGTTCAGGATCGCTTCCCCAGCCCGCTTCTGTTGGATTTTTCGACAGGGCCTGGATTATCTGTCTTACAAATCGGCGTTAGCTTGTCTTTTTTTCATTCCCATCAGGTCCCTCCGCCTGTAGTGTTCCGAGCCATCCGTACGGTAGAATCTGGGTCGCCGTCCCGATGGGATAGAGTGGTTTCCTTCCTCGCCTCCTTGACAGGGCCACATCGGGGCGGTTTGGTCCGTCTGAGCCGGCCGGCGACATGAATTGCCGTTGCCGGAGTGGGCTCCGTCTCCCAGAGGAATCACCCTTGGCAGGTCGAAAGAAATAGCGTTACTGGCGCGCGAGTACACTACCACAGGAGCTTCCGATGAAGGTACCCGTTGTTGATCCTGATCTGTGCACCGGCTGCGGCGCTTGCACCGAAACCTGCCCAGAGGTCTTCGAAATGGGGGATGACGACATCGCTGTGGTCAAGAACCCTACCGGCGCTTCCCAGAGCGCGATTCAGGAAGCGATCGATAGCTGTCCGGCTGAAGCCATAAGTTGGAGCGAGTAGACCCTCCGGACGCAGTGACCAGCGGCCCTGCGGACCCCGCAGGGCCGCTTTCTCATGGCCAGGCCGCCGCACATCCGCCCTCCGCGGCGGCCCTTCCCCAAATCCGTATAGTTTTCATGGACCCTTATGGTATGAGATCACTGTGGAGGCGCCGATCACGCAGCTCGTCCGGGGCCTGCCCGCGCGTCAACCCCTGGGGACTTGGCGGGACGACGCGGTACCGGCGGACGCGGCGTGATCCCTGCCTCACCGACGGTGCGCGAGAGGGAGACGATGAAGCGGGACCAGCGGAATCTGGGCAACCTGGCAGTCTTTGGTGCGGCGCTGGCTGTAGTTGTGATCGGCGTCACGATGAGCTTCACGCATGCGCGTACCGTTCACCACGCAGTTCCGGAGCGCCGGCCAGTGTCGGCACCTATGCCGCCCCAGCCCCTTCTGGGCACGCCCCAGGCTCTGGCCGCGGCGAAGCCGGATGCCGCTGCGACTCTGCCCGTGGCTGACAGGCCGGCCGCACTGCCAAAGCCTAGCACTGCCAAGTCACAGATGCTTCCGAAGCGTACAGCACCATCGTCGATCCCTGCGCCGCCGCCACAGAAGCGATTTGCCGCACGCCAATCCGCCACCGGGAGAGGCCCGGTCCCACCGCTCCTGCCGCCATTGTACGGCCCTCAGCTGACCGGCATCGCCGCGCGCCCTCCGGACGTACTGCGACTGACCGGCACTATGGAGGGACGGGAGCGGCTAGCGATCATGCGTCGCGGCACGAACCGGTACATGGCGCGCCTGGGCGACATCGTCGACGGCCAGCGGGTCGTCGGGATCAGCGCCGACTCGGTGGTCCTGCAGCGCGGCACACACAAGAGAACGCTGCGGCTGTCTAGAAAACCTTGACACCCGACACAACAGAACAGCGCCGGCATCCATCCTGCCGGCGCTGCTGTTTCGCCGAGCAGCTACGACCCTGAGGTGCCGGTCGTTGGCGTTATCTCCGGCGCGGGTGGAATGCGCAGCCTCCGATGCGACCAGTCGGCCCTCGCGCCCAGTCCCGTCATCAACGCAACCCCGTAAGCGAACACGCACAACGTGGTCACGACCAGCGCCCCTATGAACGGAATCACGGAGGCCGCTGCAGTGAGTAAGACCCCGAGAAGGACAGCGGCCACCGCCCCCTTGCTGCCCAGAGCCAAGCGAAGGGTAATCACCTCGCCCAGGCCCAGCCACACCCCTCCAAGTCCCATGCAGAGCACAACCACGATCCCGATAGAGGCAGCAACGAGCAGCAGCGCTACCGCCGGGATGAGCGCGATGCCGATGATCGTCACCGCCAGAACGATGCATACCGCGACCGCGACGACGACGAGAAGAAGCATCACCGCCGGGGTCAGGACTGCACCGATGACCCCATGCGCAGCCGCCCAGCCGGGATAGAGAGGAAGCGCTCGGGCCATCGTCTCCAGACGCTTTGGCAGCAGGAGCGCCAAGATCAGCCCGAGGATGCCCCACGAGATCAGCCGCCTCAGGAA
>JBEKKD010000389.1:0-4648 GCA_050010895.1 Armatimonadota bacterium | reverse complement strand
GTGCTGGACTTCCGGGCCGAGCCGAGCCATTCATTGGCGTCAGGAGGCAGGAACATGCCCGCAGAGAGCGCAGTGCAGCCGGCGGCCGCAGCAGTCGGAGTCGAGGAGGCGGTGGCCGGCTTCATCGACTACCTCAGCGCCTATCGCGGCTACTCGATTCACACGGTGAAGGCGTACGCGAGAGACCTGCGGGAGTTTCGGAGTCTCCTCAGGGGGCGCTACCCAGGCGTCGTCGCTCCCGATCAGGTACGGCGAGAGATGGTGGTGCAGTTCGCGCTCAGCCTGAAGGGCCAGGCGCCGCTCACAGTGCGGCGCAAGCTCACTGCCATCGCGTCGTTCTACCACTACCTGGAGGATACGGGTTCCGCCGTCCCCAACCCCGCCCGGGGCCTGCCTCTGCCGAAGGTGGCGCAGCGCTTCCCAACATGTCTGACCGCGGAGCAGGCGACGGTCCTGCTGGAGGCGGCCCACACCCCCTGGCACCGGGTGCTGCTGACGCTGCTGCTGTTCGCCGGGCTGCGCCGGAGTGAAGTCGCCGCGATCACCCTCGCCGACCTCGACATGGGGAACGCGCAGCTGCTGGTGCGCGGCAAGGGAGCAAAGCAGCGCGTCGTTCCGCTCACGCCGCTCGTGGTCGAGGCGGTCAGGGAGTACCTGCCCTGCCGCCCACAGACCGAGAGCCAGCACCTCTTCGTCAGCCGGGTCGGAGGCCGCCCCATCGCTGGGCGCGTGACCAACCGGATGCTCGCGCGGGTGTTGGGGAAAGCGGGCCTCGATCAGCATGGCATCACGCCCCACGCCCTCCGCCGCACCTTCGCCACCCACCTCATCCGCAACGGCGTGGACGTCAGAACCGTCCAGGAACTTCTCGGCCACGCCGACCTCCAGACCACGGCCCGATACTTACATTCTGATACGCGGACGAAGCAGGCCGCGGTGGGGAAGCTGGCGGCGGCATTCGCTGGCGCTGCCACGACTCAGTGGGGTGGGGGCCCCGGGTAAGAGGGGGTATCCCCGAGAGCCGCACCACCCCACACTCAGATGCTTATCCGCCTCTATCGTCATCTCCTCGGCCCGATGGAAGGGGAATGAACCGAACGCGGGGGACGGGTAGCGTTGGGGCTGGCGGTGAGGCGGCTCGCTCGGTGGCGGCCCTGATGATCAGAGATGGCCCCCCGCCCGTGGGGCGGCTGATCGTGTGGGCGGAGGGCCGTGACCAACCAGATACGAGCCTGTCTGTGGAGGTGGGCTCATCTAGTAGTATCACAGTTTCGGATCAGAGTGTTGCGGATGATGATCGGGGGTAGGCATGACAGCCGGCCGCGACGCGAGGTACGCGTCGGGATTCCCGACAGGTACGTGGACGCCTGCGGGCCCAGCCTGTGCCCATCCACACTGCGTTGCGCAGGCCTCTCGCCAGGACCGGAAGCACGCCATTGACTCTGTGTGGTATAGTGCGAGCGTCGCGGGTCCATAGCCAGGCCTGTTCGCGGAGAGCCTGAACGCCGTCAGACCGCGATGAGGAGGATGTCCGTGAATCGTATCGTCATCCTGCTTCTGGTTTCCCTCAGTCTGGTATCCGCGCGGCCTGCAGCGGCGCTGCCACCGCCGACCATCCCGAAGGAGAGCATCTCGGCTGATGCGCCTTTTCAAGCGAAGCGGGCCGTAGAGCAGCTTTACGCCGGCGACTCCCAGGAGCAATCGGCGGCACTGCAAACACTGGCGGAAGAGGGCCCGAGTGCATCAGCCGCCGTGCCCTTTCTCGTATCCATGCTTCCGGCGTTTCGGCCTGCCTGGCTGGAATGGGTGCCCGCTGCGGAGCAGGACCGCGTCGGTCGTAGTCTGCTCGACGCCCTTGTCAGCTTGGGGCAGCCTGCAGTTCGCTTGCTGGTAGAGGCGCTACAGGATAAGCGTTCCGCGGTGCGCGAGGGCGCGGCGGCCGCGCTAGCCCGCATGCGGATACCCGTTCCCGCCGCGCCCCTTCTCTCCGCCCTTAGTGATACTGACCCAGGCGTGCGCGAGCAGGCAGCGCTAGCGCTCTCCAATTCGCCAGGGGACGCGGTGACGAAGGCGCTGCGCACGGCGGCGGCCGACCCGTCGGTCCGTGTACGCACCGCGGCCGCGGGGGCCCTCGCCCAGAGACACGACCCACAGGCATTTGAGTTGCTCTTGCCGCTTCTCAAAGGTAACGACCAGGATTCCAGGCTAGACGCTCTCCGGGCCCTCGGTGCGCTGCGCGACCGGCGGGCCGTGCCTGTCATCAGCGGGTTGCTTCGGGACAAGGACTGGTTAGTGCGCGGAAGTGCTGCTTGGGAGCTTGATGTCATCGGCGACAAGAGCGCGGTGCCAGCTCTGATTGCTGCCCTTCACGGCCAAGGAGGTGAGACCGCCGCCAGCGTCGCATCCGCTCTCGGAGGAATAGGTGATCGCCGCGCCTTTCCTGCCCTGCTGGAGGCGCTGCATTCAGACTACCATTCGCTCGCCTCCAATGCCGCCGAAGCGCTCGGCAGGCTCCACGACCGGCGCGCCTTCGCGCCCCTCCTGGCTGCCTATCGGGACCCCAAGTGCGTGTTCCGCAAGTCCGCGCTCACCGCCCTTGGCGGCACTCGCGACCCCCGCGCCTATCCCGTCTTGGTGTCCGCGCTGCATGGAAAGAGCGCCGATCTCCGGGCGGCCGCGGCCGAAGGTCTCGGGGCTCTCGACGATCCACGGGCCTTCCCTCTACTTTTCTCCGCGCTCCGAGACCCCTCCGAGCAGGTGAGTTTGAACGCGGCCCGCGGGTTGACCCAACTTAACGCCACGCGCACTATCCCGTTACTTGTGGCCGCACTTGGCACGGAGACCGACAATAGCGTGCTGGATCAGATCATCGATGTGCTGGGCCGCTTCGGCCACCCTGCCGTCGCACCGCTGACGGCCGCGCTGAAAAACGGGGAGTCAGGAGTGCGATATGGCGCGGCGCTTGCCTTAGGTGGCACCTGCGACCCTACTGCGGCCAGTGCACTGCTGGCGGCTCGCGATGACCGAAGTCCCGCGGTACGGACGGCCGTCCTCTACGCGCTGTTCAATCTCAATGATCCGCGTGCCATCCCATCGCTGATCCAGGCACTCGGAGACCGGGATGCCAGGGTCCGCTCGTATGCCGCGCGGCTTCTCACCAAGACGACTGGAGAGCCGTTCGGCGACGATGCCGACAAATGGCGCGAATGGTGGGAGAAGCAGCCGGCGAAGAACCCGAATCCCTAGCCCTGCTCGTGGTGGCCGTCTTCCTATGGGCCAGCTTCCGATACGATCATTGAAAGGATGTTGGCCAGCAAAGTCCAGGTAATTCTTCGGCCGGCGAGGCCGGCATGACGCCGTCGGGAGCGTCCGGGATTCAGTGGCGCGCGGGGTGGCGGTGAGAATGGCGCACCACGTGGACCCACAAGCCGCGTGTGATCTCCTCTCTTCAGGCGCGTTCTCGTCAGGATCGGCGCACGTCTGAGCATTCCCGCCGCAATTCGCCGGAAATGGCGCACGACGTTGCCGTGAGGGCCGCACTTCAGCGTGAGGTGCACGTGTGGGTGCGACCCACTGGCCCAGGAGGCGACCGTCGCCGCCTTCTCCGTGCTCGCGGTGCGGGAAACGGCATGGACTCGCCAGACCTTGCTCGGCCGGAGGAACCGCGCCAGGGCCAGGCGAAGGCCTGGCGTGCCCCGCGTCTGCACGGAGGGAGACCATGCATCCAGCGTTACGACGAGTGCTCGACAGCACTGTGGACCTGTTCCGCGCCGACAGCCGCGTCCTCGCCGCCTTCCACAGCGGCTCCATCGGGACGGAATACGAGGATGAGTACTCAGACGTTGATCCGGTGTTTGTGGTGGCCTCCCAGGCCTTCGAAGCGGTCGATGCCGAACTCCCGGCGATCTTCGGCGGGTTCTGCCAGACAGTCCATCTGTGGTGGCCGGAGCGTGGCAACAACGACCACTGGCGCAACTACGCCTGCCTCTTCGGGGCCGATGGCGCGCTTCTGCAGTACGATGTGACGATCATGAAGCCCCCGACGGACTCCCCCATCCGCGTGACTCAGTCCCAATTCCTGTTCGACAAAGCTGGGCTGCTCGAGGTGACCTCAGAGGGATCGCAATGCGCGTACAGCCCCCATCGCCTGCTATGGACAGTGCAACGCTACTGGCTGTACGTCTTCATCCACGCCAAGTATCTGCGGCGGGGAGACCCCTTCAAGCTGGCCTTCGCCCAGGGTGAACTGCTTCAAGACCATCTCGAGGTGCTGCGCGCCTCGCATGGGCGAGTGGCATCAGCTTGGTGGCCTCTGGTCGCCAAGGCCGTGGTGACAGCGCAGCGCCGCGACACCATGCTGCTCTACCTCGAGTCAGCCGACCGCGACTCGGTCCTCTCCTCACTGCCCGGCGAGTTGGATGCCTTCTCCCGCGACGCACGTGCGGCCTGCTCCCTCTGGGGCGCGTCGTATCCCGAGGAGCTCGAAGCGACAGTGCGAGCACACCTTAGAGCGTAGCGCCCCCTCTGCCTTCTGCCGTGACACAGAGACAGGCCGCTCACACGCGGCGACGGTGCCGCGAACAGCAGCAAGCCGAGGGACGACGCCAACCGGCGGCCGAACGCCGCGCACAGGCGCCCACAGCGCGCC
>JBEKKD010000388.1:0-4664 GCA_050010895.1 Armatimonadota bacterium | reverse complement strand
CATCGGCCGCGGCGAGTTGCTGCGCACCGGGAACTCGGTCGCCCTGGTCGCCATCGGCGCCATGGTCGGGCCGTCGCTGGCGGCAGCCGCAGCGCTGGCCGACGAGGGTATCGATGCCGCTGTGATCAGCGCGCGCTTCGTCAAGCCCCTCGATCGAGAGCTGATCTGCGACATCGCGCGGGACTGCCACAGCGTCGTGACCGTCGAGGAGAACGCGACCGCGGGCGGCTTCGGCAGCGCCGTCGGGGAGATGCTCCAGCAGGCGGGCGTGTGCGTGCCTCTTCTCTCCCTCGGCATCCCCGACAGCTTCGTCCAGCACGGACGGCGCGAACTGCTGCTCGAGGAGCTTGGGCTGACGCCGGAGGGCATCGCTGCGCGGGTGTCCCAGTTTCTGCGAAGCGGCACGCGCAGCCTGACTTGAGGGTGCCCGATGACGTTCGCTCAAAAGAAGCGCGAGCCTCCGTAGTGCGCTTCCAGCCTGAGGTGCGGCCGTTGTGGGTGCTGGCATGAGGCGCATCACTCGTATCGTCATCCTTCTGCTCTCGATCGCGCTCCTGCTGTGCGCGCGCCGGCCCCTCACGCCCCCAACTCAGCGAATTGGGAAGCCTCAGCGGCCGGCCACACTCGTCCTCACCGGCGACATTCTTCTCGCCGGCCCCGTCGAGACGGCGATTACGAGAGAGGGCGTCTCGGCCCCATTCACCGGCGTCTCGAAAGTGCTCAGCAGCGCCGACCTGGCGATTGGCAACCTCGAGTGTCCGCTCGCCACCACCGGCGAGCCGCAGAGCAAGGAGTACACCTTCCGCGCTCGCCCGGACAGCGCCGCCGCGCTGACCAGCGCCGGGTTCGACGTCGTCACTCTCGCGAACAACCACACCGTTGACTACGGGCCTTCCGCTCTCATGGAGACGCTGGCCGCGCTCAAGAAGTACCACATCCGCTCCGTCGGCGCGGGCGAAGACAGCGATGCCGCGCGGCGCTTCATCGTTACAGAAGCCGGATCGCCGCCGCTCAGGATCGCCATCCTCGGCTTCTCGAACATGGAGCCGACGAGCTTCTACGCCCGCGCGGACCGGCCCGGCACGAACTCCGCCTACCCGGCCCGAGTCAAGACCGACATCGCCGCTGCGCGCTCCCGCGCCGATCTCGTCGTGGCGCTCTTCCACTGGGGCGACGAGCTTTCCCAAACTCCGTCGGACTCGCAGCGTTACCTCGCCAGGATTGCCGTGGACGCGGGAGCGGACCTCGTCGTGGGCCACCATCCCCATGTGCTGCAAGGACTGGCGAAGCGGGGCAGCGCGCTCATCGCCTACAGCCTTGGAAACTTCGTCTTCCCCAGCAGAGGCGAGGCCAGGCACACCATGATGCTGCGCTACACCGTGCGCCAGGACGGCTCCCGCACCGCCCAAATCGTTCCCTGTGTCATCGAGGGGTTCCGGCCCAAGATCGCCGCTGGCGCCGCACGCCGAAAGATCGTGGCCGAGGTGCGCGGGATGTCGCAGGAACTGGGACTGAGCATCCCCGCGGACGGGGTCCTCCCCTTGCCTCGGTAGCCGCCGCCGGGGCCTCCCGATCTGTCATTCCGAGAGAGAGAGTTCGCCCAGGCGGACTCGACGACATCGGCTGCGGCTGCGCAGCAACGCAGCCGCCGGTGTGGGAATCTCGCCGTTCCGGCGTCGGCCCCAAACGTCTCGGTGTTTTGGGATTTCCAATCCCGAAACCAAGCGGCTCAGTCCTCCCACGACGCAACGCCACTCGCCGACATGGTATAATCCGCGCAATGGAACAAGCCACCGTCCAACCAGACCAGGCCGCCCTCGACACCCTGGTGAAACGCATCGTGGACGCAGTTCATCCCCTCCGCATCATCATGTTCGGCTCGGCCGCCCGCGGCGAGATGACCCCGGACAGCGACGTGGACCTGCTCGTGGTCATGCCGGAGGGAACGCACCGGCTGGATACGGCGGGGCTCCTGCATATGCACTTCTACGGGCTTCCGCTATCGGTGGATGTTCTTGTGGCCACGCCGTCGGACCTGGAGCGCCACAAGAACAACATCGGGCTGATCTACCGCACAATATTGAGAGAGGGAAAGGATCTGTATGTTACCTGAGCCGGGGTCACCGGAGGATTGGCTTCGCTACGCCAGGAGCGATCTCGCGGTCGCCGGGCAGGTGCGCCTCGACGATGTGCTTGCGGAGACGCTCTGCTTTCATGCGCAGCAGGCCGTTGAGAAGAGCATCAAGGCAGTATTGGTGAGCGTCGGAGTCGAATTCCCGAAAACGCACAATATCGAGCATCTAGTCGACATGCTGCCAGCAGCTGTTCGCCGCTGTCCGGAGCTTCAAGCTGTGGGATGGCTAACTGTGTATGCAACCATTCTTCGCTATCCGGGAGCGCAGGGGACCGCGTCGGTTGAGAAGCTGCGCGAGGCCGTGCGGTTGGCCGAAGCTGTGCTTGCATGGGCCTCGGCCATCGTCGGCGTATCTCCTACCGGCGGGATCTGACAGCTACCCCGTCCTATAGTTGATCCCGAACCCACCCCGCGGATAGCGCCACTCCAGATTGCCGCAGGACTTGCAGGCGACGCGGCAGGCGCCGCATTCCAGGCACCCCTCGAAGAATACCGTGATCTGGTCGTTCTCCCAGCGATAGGTGTTGACCGGGCAGACGTAGGTGCACTGCCGGAGCTTGCACGTCTTGCACTTCTCCGGGTCTTTGATCCGCAGGTGCGAGTCCTTGTCCGGTCTGAAACCGTTGAGGAAGAGCTTCTGCTCGAGTGTAAGCTGTTTCACCGATGTTGTCTCCAGAAACGTCACGCCACCGAGCGCCACGCGCCGTAGAAATCCCGCATCATGCGCAGGATTGACCGCTTGCGCAGCGCATCCCAGAAGATCGCGCGCTGCTTGTTGCGCTTCGGGGTTCCGTTCACGGTCAGCATCTCTCGCGCCGCCTCGTTCAGCAGATCGGGGTAGAGCGAGAAGAACTGCGGATGGTGCTCGAAGAACCGCGACATGTTCCGGTACTTGTACAGGTCCTTGTAGATGAAGCTGTCGCGGACCAGTTGGTCGTAGTAGTTCAGGCTCTCCGCCGAATAGTCGCCCCATTCTCTCGCGCGCAGGACGGCCTGCGCCGCCAGCTTCCCGGAGGTGAGGGCGAGATTCGAGCCCTCTCGGTGCATGCTGTTCACCAGCATCGCCGCATCGCCCACCACCAGCATCCCATGCGTCGAGAGCTTGGGCATGCCGCGAAGGCCGCCCTCGGGGATGAGGTGAGCGAGATACTCCCGCGTCTCCCCGCCTTCCAGCAGCGGCTTCACCGCGGGATGCGCCTTCATATGCTCCAAGAGGTCGTTCGGCGAGGTGCCCCGCTCGATCAACTGAGACAGCAGCGCCCCGCAGCCGACCGAGAGCGACTCCTTGTTCGTGTAGATGAATCCGGTGCCGACCATGCCCCATGATGCGTCCGCGTACATCTCGATGGCGACGCCCTGGTCGCCCGTGAGGTTGAAGCGCGCCTCGATCGTCTCGCGCGGCAGCGCGATCACTTCCTTGACTGCGATCGCCACCTGATCGGGGTCCACCTCCGGCCGCAGCCCGGTCTCCTGCGCGAGCAGCGAGTTCACACCATCCGCCGCGATCACCACATTGGCGTACAGATCGCCGTCCGGGCGGCCGGTCCGGATGCCGATCACCTTGTCGCCGTCCATCAGAGGCGCTTCGACGACCGTCTCGGGGATGACGAGCGCGCCCGCGTCACGCACCTGCTGCGCCACCCACTTATCGAATCGCGCCCGCAGCACCGTGAATGCGTTGTACGGCGCCTCGCCGAACGCCTCGTGGCGATGGCCGAACGTGAACACCGCCTTCTCGGTCATCACCCACGCCCGCTGCTCCACCAGGACCCGCTCCAGCGGGGCGGTGCGCCAGAAATCGGGGAACACGTCCTCTGTCGGCTGTCGGTAGAGCACGCCGCCCATCACATTCTTTGAGCCGGGGAAATCGCCGCGCTCGACCACCGCGACACTGACGCCCGCTTTCGCCAGCGTGTACGCTGCCGCGAGACCGGATGGGCCTGCGCCTACGACTATTGCATCGAACTTTTCTGCAGTCTGATTCATGGAGCTATCTGCCCTCCCCGGCCGCGGCGCCCGAAGCTTCTTGCTCGCGGAGAGAACAGGGCAGGCGAGCAATGCACGCGCGCGTCAGCGCGGGAACTATCTCATACACATCGCCGACAATCCCGAAGGTGGCGACCCCGAAGATCGGCGCGTTCGGATCGCGGTTGATGGCGATGATCACGTCTGATGTCTGCATCCCGACGAGGTGCTGGATCGCGCCGGAAATGCCGCACGCGATGTACAGCTTCGGCCGCACCGTCTTGCCGGTCTGGCCCACCTGGCGCCCCTGCTCGATCCACCCCTGATCGACTGCCGCTCGGGAACCGGAAACGCATCCGCCGATGGCGTCCGCGAGTTCCTGCAGCACCTGGAAACCCTCCGGGCCGCCCAGCCCTCGACCGCCGGAGACAAGGACGTTCGCGTCCTCGATGCGGGTGACCTCCGAGGCGTCTCCACGCACGTACTCGAGGATGCGCACCAGCACGTCCTGCTCGGCGAGTCCCAACGGCTCCTGCACGATCGTTCCGGTCCGCGACTCGTCGCG
>JBEKKD010000387.1:0-4669 GCA_050010895.1 Armatimonadota bacterium | reverse complement strand
GCCCGAGATCAGCCCGCGCCTAACCAGCAGCTGTCCCAACTCGGGAGCCGGAGGCTCCACCGATGCCAGAGGTTTCGACGGCCCAAGGGCGGATGGCGGCACCAAGTGATCTCCCGAGCGGATGCCAGACGCCACCAACAATGCGCCCACCAACAGCCCGAGCGCTCCCAGCTCCCATGCAACTCCCGTGCCTTCCAGACACGCTTGGCCCAGGGCGACGCCTCCTGCAACCGCGAACAGCCCGCCGATGCAGACTGCGATTCTGTTCATGTCCGTCTCCAGACGGAGGCCTCTCGCCGCTGTCTCCCGAACCCCCCTTGGGCGGCCGGCGCCATGCTTGTTTGTCAACGCCACACAGCGCTATTCCGGGCCTCCTCAAAGAGTACGCCGACACCCCTGCCCGGCATGGGCGAGAGCGTCGGCGGGTCATGTCATCTGATCCAGTGTGTCTATTCCACGTACAGCTGCCCACGAGAGGACGCCGCAAGGCCGCGACTGGAACAAAGGCACGACATGCCACCGGTGGCATCATCTGGCCCGGCGGAAGTCGCGCCACGGGTCTCCGTAACGAGCCTGATCTCTAGGGCCCCACTCCAGCTGTGCGGGCGTGATCAGACCCATCTCGATGAGCACAGCGCCAAGGAACTGCTGTTCGCGCCTGCGCGCCAGTGCCGGCTTGAGCTGCTTCTGTGTGATGAACTGGTACTTGTGGACCAGCATTCCACCGGTACCGCGGCGTAAAGGGCTCGACGCCGCGTTGGAAAAGAGCCACCAGAGACTCTCGCAACGCGTTGGCAAGGGAGTGCCCATGCTGAACCATGAGGCGACGCTCTTTGTGGCGAACCTGCCCTGGCAGATGACTGAGGACGACCTAGTTCGGCTGTTCGGGCAGTTTGCGGATGTCGTTGGGGCTCGCGTGATTCCGGACCGGAAAACTGGACGGTCCCGAGGTTATGGCTTCGTGGAGCTGGCCACAGTCGAGCAGGTTGGCGCGGTATGTGCCACGCTGAATGGATGCCAGCTCAACGGGCGCCACCTCGAGGTTATGCCAGCGCGGCGAAAGCCGGTTCGCCAGTAGCCGCCGCCGGGCTCTGGTACCCCCGACTCCGGCTACCCCCTCGGCTGGAGTGGTGACGGGGATCCATCACGATAGGGCGCGGATGGTCCCGGATCCCGCGAGGAGGAGTCAGGCACGTATGAGGTGTAGCTTCGCGAAAGGGCGGAATTGCCTCACCAACGGTGACACTCTACAGGAGGACGCGATGTCGCTGATCAAGATCGATCTCGGCCACCGACTTGGCACCATTGAACCGAAGCTCTACGGCATGTTCATCGAGCACCTGGGTCGCTGTATCTACGGCGGGATCTACGACCCGGAGTCGCCGCAGGCCGATGACACGGGTGTCCGCCTCGATGTGCTGGAGGCAGCGCGGGGCCTGCACGTGCCCATCCTGCGCTGGCCTGGCGGGAACTTCGTCTCCGGGTACCACTGGCTGGACGGGGTGGGCCCGAAGGAGCAGCGGCCCACCCGGGTCGAGCCGGCCTGGCAGACCAGCGAGACTAACCAGTTCGGCACGGACGAATTCCTCGCGTATTGTCGCCGCCTGGAGGTCGAGCCCTACATCTGCGTGAACCTCGGCTCCGGCGGCATTGAGGAGGCGGCCGCCTGGGTGGAGTACTGCAACCGACCCGCCGGCACCCGTTACGCCGACCTGCGCGTCCGCAATGGCTCGCCTGACCCCTCCCGCGTCACCTACTGGGGGCTGGGCAACGAACTCTACGGGGACTGGCAGATTGGCCACAAGAAACCCGAGGAGTACGCACATCTTGCGCGCCAGTGCGCGCATCTCATGAAGTGGACCGATCCCGGCATCAAGCTAATCCTCTGCGGCGCTGGCGAGCACGACTGGGATCGCCTCGCGCTTCGCGAGTGTGCGGACATCGTGGACTACATCTCCTACCACTTCTACTGGGCAAAGGTCGCGGGACAGGACCCGCACTATTCGACCCTCTCCCGGCCCTACCAGTCCGAGCAGTATCTTCGCTTCTTGGGCGCTCTCATTGAGCAAATCCGGCGCGAGAAGAATGTGCCTCATCCCATCGGGATCGCGGTGGACGAGTGAAACCGCTGGTTCATTGGCGGGGAGGACGGGCTGGGTGAGGTCTACAACCTCACGGACGCGCTCTCCGTCGCCGTCTACCTGAACATGATGCGGCGCAACTGCCGCACTATCACGCTCGCCACCCTCGCCCAGATGGTGAATGTGATCGCCCCCATCGTCACCAATCCGGATGGCCTCTACCGCCAGACCATCTATTTCCCGCTCCAGTGCGCCGCCGCGAAGAGCGGCGCCCTTGCCCTGGACGCGTTCGTCGAGTGCGACAGCTACCCCGCCGCGTACGTGGGTGTGGAGGCGGTTCCCTACCTCGACGCGCTCGCCAGCTTCGATCCGGACGGCAAGACGCTCTATCTCTCCCTGGTCAATCTCTATCGCGACCAGCCCCAGGAGGTGGCCGTCCGCGTGGAGGGCGCCGACTTGAAGCATTCTGGGCTCGCGCACCTCGTGACAGGCGAGGCGCCCGAGGTGACGAACGGGTTCGGCCGGGAGGCGGTGCGGACCACCACGGCAGGCATCAGCAACGTGTCGGCCGCATTCACCTACCGCCTGCCGCCGTGCTCGCACGCGGTGTTGGAGTTGGAGGTGGTGTGAGGTCGGCCCGCGATCGGCCACCGTTCTTGAGCCACTGGGCCAGACGCTCCATATGCTATCATGTCCTCATCGCTAAGGAGCGAACCTGCCCTGGAACTCACGAGTGACATCGCAGTGAGCCTATCTGGCAATTCTAGGGTGGGTCAGCACTGACGCCTCCGGAGGGCGAACCTGAATCACCAATGCTGACGCTCTATCGTTCAGTTTCGGATGCCGAGCGATAAGGAGACAACGCAGCAATGGCTGGATCACTTAGGTGTGTCATCCGGGCAGAACTCTACCGTTCCAGCCGGCCGGGGTATCCAGGGGAAGCAGTTCTTCTCGAGATGGTAGAGGAGTGGCTACACGAAGTTAGGGAGGTGGGAGTCAAGAGCATCATCTGTCTTCTCAGTGTGGACCAGCTAGGCTTCTACGACGGCTTGCCTGGCGGGCTGCTGGAATGCTACCGTCGCCACGGGCTCGACGTAGTGCACGTTCCCATTACCGATCCCGCGGACGACCCGACGAGGGGGTGTAGGGAACTGGAAGAGAACCTGGACTACATCTGCGATTCCTTCGAGCAGCTTGCCAAGCCCGTTCTCGTCCACTGCAGCGCAGGCAAAGATCGCACTGGCGCGGCGGTTCGGCATATCGAGCAGCGACTCCGGAGTGAGGGCAAGGGCAGTGCCGAATAGCAGCCTTGCCCTCACAGTCACACTTGGGGAACTGGCCGGGGTGCCGGGTACACCTTGTGCCTGCTGGGCGCCGAAGCGCCTGCGCGACCTGTTCGCAGAGCATCCCCCTCTGGATGCCGTCCCACCAGGGGATGAATGGAAGGCGGGCAGACCCAGTGCGAGATGAGCATACGGAGCGTTCATTCAACCGACTTGTAGACGAAGCCGCGAGCCAGTCGTTCGCGGGATGGGACTTCGCGTTTCTGGCCAACCGCTGGCGAGAACACCCGCTGCCCTGGTCCTACGTCGATCGCATACGCTCGTTCCTGCCGCTTACTCGGTGCATGCTTGACATGGGAACAGGCGGAGGTGAGTTTCTCTCCTCGTTGGCACCACTGCCGCCGGAATGCTGGGCCACGGAAGGCTACTTGCCCAATGTCCCCATTGCACGTCAACGCCTGGAGCCCCTCGGCATCCGGGTTATGGCCATCGAGAGCGATGCTCACTTGCCATTGCCCAATGCGCACTTCGATCTAGTCACCAATCGCCACGAGAACTTCTACGCTGCCGAGGTGGCGCGGGTCTTGGTGCCGGAAGGGCGGTTCGTCACGCAGCAAGTCGGCGAGCTGAACACACTCGAGCTGAATGATTTCCTCTGTAACCAGCCCGCTCCTCGCAAGCACTCCTACTGCCAACAGGCGTTGCGTCACCTCAGAGATGCTGGAATGGACATCGTCGAGAGCCATGAGACATGCGCAGATATCGACTTCTTGGACATCGGAGCAGTGGTCTTCTACCTGCGCGCCATTCCTTGGCAACTGCCAGGCTTCACGGTCGATCGGTATCGGCCGGGACTGCTCGCCCTGCACAGGGAGATTCAGTCCCACGGCCGGTTCACAGCCAAGGCACATCGCTACTTCATCGAGGCAGCGAAGACGTGATCCTGTCGCGTGTGAAGAGATCGCCGCTTGCGTGGCGTTCAAGTCGATCAGGTACTCGTCCACAAACCGCTGCTGCTTGGGCGTCAGCCCGTCTGGTCGAGTCTGCATCTCCCTCACCCACTCCATCATAGTGGAGGTGAGCCAGTCGCTCTACATGAATGAGGATACCGGCGAGCGATCAGCGGGATTCGACGGAGTGCGCCTGAAGGTCAGGCGGGCCGTGGAGAGCATCATCGCCAGTGTTCGCGAGGGCGCCAGCTGAAGCTACAGCCGGCCCCCCAGCCGGGCGTTGTCGCCTGCAAGAGGCGGCCGGCAGACTTGAGCATATGAGCAGACTTCCAGACCGAGGTGCAACGCATTTCAA
>JBEKKD010000386.1:0-4677 GCA_050010895.1 Armatimonadota bacterium | reverse complement strand
AGGCCGGCACGACTACCGGCATTTCCGCCTATGACCGCGCCCGTACCGTACAGGCGCTGATATCGCCGGAGACGCAACCCGAGGACCTGGCCCGGCCGGGGCACTTGTTCCCCCTGCAGGCGAAGGAGGGCGGCGTGCTCGTCCGCGCCGGTCAGACAGAGGCCTCGGTTGACCTGGCGCGTCTCGCCGGTCTCTACCCCGCGGCGGTGATCTGCGAGATCATGGCCGAGGACGGCACCATGGCGCGCATGCCGCAGTTGCTGGAGTTCGCGCGGGAGCACGACGTGCACATCGTGACCGTGGCGGATATCATCACCTATCGGCGGGTCCGGGAGCGGCTGGTGAAGCGCGCGGCGACATCCGTGATACCGATGAGATGCGGCACCTTCACCGTTCACGCCTACGAGAGCGTCGTCGACACGAAGCCCTACCTGGCGCTGGTCTATGGGAAGATCGGCCCGCAGCCGACGCTGGTGCGCGTGCATTCGAGCTGCCTGACCGGCGACGTCTTCCACTCCATGAGATGCGATTGCGGCGAACAACTCGAGCGCGCTCTCCAGACGATCGTGGACGAGGGCAGCGGCGTGCTCCTGTATATCCAGCAGGAGGGCCGCGGCATTGGGCTGGTCAACAAGATCAGGGCCTATGAGCTGCAGGAGCACGGGCACGATACCGTAGAAGCTAACCGGCTGCTTGGCTTTGCGCCGGATATTCGGGACTACGGGATCGGCGCGCAGATATTGCACGATCTCGGCCTGCGCAAGATACGCCTTATGACCAATAACCCGGGCAAGGTCGTGGGCATCGAAGGGATGGGCATCGAGGTGGTGGAGCGCGTGCCACTCGAAGTGCCGCCGACTGCCAGCAATCGGGGCTATCTACAGACCAAACGCGAGAAGCTCGGGCACCTGCTGACCGGGGTGCCGGACGAGACGCCGGATCGCGGAAAGGACGAGGGAGGATGACGACCACGTACGAGGGCAATCTGATAGCGGAGGGGATGCGTTTCGCGATAGTCGCCAGTCGGTTCAACGATATGATCACGCGGCGGCTGCTCTCGGGCGCGCTCGACGCGCTGGCCCGCCACGGCGCCGACGAGGATCAGATCGACGTCGCCTGGGTGCCGGGCGCGTTCGAGCTTCCGATGATCGCGCAGCGGCTGGCTGAGTCCGGTCGCTATGACGCTGTGATCTGCGTCGCGGCGATCATCCGGGGGGCGACGCCTCACTTCGACTATGTCGCCGCGGAAGCGTCGAAGGGCATCGCCAAGGTGGGTCTGGATACGGGCGTGCCGACGATCTACGGTGTGGTGACCGCGGACAGCATCGAGCAGGCCATCGAGCGCGCCGGGACCAAGGCCGGCAACCGCGGCTTCGACGCGGCGCGCTCGGCTATCGAGATGGTCAACCTGATGAAAGCCCTGCCCAAGCCGGGGAACAAGGGCCGAGCGGGTCACTAAGTGCGCGCCGTCGTTCAGCGGGTGAGTTCCGCCTCGGTGGCGGTAGACGGCGGGACCGTCGCTGCTATCGGCCGGGGCTTTCTCGTGTTGCTCGGAGTTGCCAGCGGGGATACTGATCGCGAGGCCGAGTGGCTCGCGGACAAGATCGCCGGCCTGCGCATTTTCGAGGACGAGGCGGGGAAGATGAACCTGTCGGTGCAGGACATCGGCGGCAGCATCCTCGTCGTGAGCCAGTTCACGCTCCTCGCCGACTGCCGCAAAGGCCGCCGCCCGAGCTTCACCGACGCCGCCCCGCCCGCCGAAGCCGACCGGCTCTACCAGGTCTTCGTCTCAGCCGTTCGCAAGCATGGCATCCCCGTCAAGACCGGCGTTTTCCAGGCGCACATGGAGGTTGTTCTGGTGAATGACGGGCCGGTGACGGTGGTGGTGGAGGCGGCGCGATGAGGGGAAGCCCGACGCGAATCGCCTGGCCGATCGCGTCTGCGATCGGGGCATCTGTCGTTGTTGGCGTGATTGAGATCACAGCCCTCTATCTGCGCCCGTCCCTTATGCTTGGGATTTGGGCTGCATTGGCCTCCGTGCTAGTACTGGTAGCCGTGATCGGCGTTCTGATCGTGACAAGGCGCACGGAGCGCAGCTCACGCCGACCGAGACTCGCCCTGATTGCGTTGCTTGCCGCCAGTCTTACCGTAATCCTCGGCAGCGCCATCATCGTACACGCGGGGCGGTGGTGGGGTTGCACGCAATACGCGAATAGCCTCTGCGTCAGCCTTGAGATGTATCTCGCTGATTTCGGGGCGTATCCGCGTGCCGCCACATGGTGTGATGACATGAAGGGGTACTACGGGGACCCCGACAACCTCCGCTGCCTCGAAAGGTACGGAATCAGGTGTGGCTACGCGTTGAACAAGTCGATCAGTGGGCTACGGCCTTCGGATATATCGACCGACCCCGAAAAGACGGTTGTCTTCTTCGACAGTGATGTAGGATGGAACGCCGCCGGCGGTCCTGAATTGCTTCCGAGGAAGCCACGGCACTTTGGCCGCGACATGTATGCCTTCGCGGGCGTCGGGCTGTCGAGAACGCTATCGCGGCACGCTCTATCCAACGGCACTGCCGGCATCTTCTGGAACCCGCGGGCGGCGAAGAGGAAGAATGGCAGGGGCAAGTGACTGAGCCGGCGATGCCGGCCGCTCGTCCCCTCTGAGTTGCGAGTCGCTCGGGATGACAGCATTGTGCTTCCCGCTCGTGCCCGGATGGGCAGGTTGCCAACCTGCCCCACTGGAGGGGATGTGAGGGGATGGGCAGGAGACACGTCGCCCGAGGCGACTGAAGCTCCTGCTCTACGGGCTTTCCGTCAGCTGACGGACGAGTCGCTCGGGATGACAGGGTGTGCTGGTTTGTTGCCACCCAGGGCAGACCAGCCAGATAGCCATTAGGGAGACATGACATGACACCAACACGCATCGGCCTCATCGGCGCCGGGTTCATCGGCGCGACTCATGCGAGAGCGTTGAGCGCGCTGAGGGAGGCGAAGCTGGTCGCGGCGGCCGACCTCCAGGTAGATCGCGCACGCGCGCTGGCGTCGCCCGCCGGCGGGAGCGCGTACGCGGATTACAGGGAGATGTTCTCCAAAGAAAAGCTGGACGCGGTGATCGTCGCCACGCCCGACAACGCGCACGTCCAGCCGTGCATCGACGCGGCAGAGGCTGGTCTGCATCTGTTCATCGAGAAGCCACTCGCGACAACGTTAGCGGACTGTGACACGATTGCTGCCGCGGTCAAGAAGAGCGGCGTCCGCGCCCTGGTGGGGCACACCTTGCGCTGGGAACCGCGCTACGCGCTTGCACAGGAGGCGATCCGGCGGGGCGATATCGGGACGGTGAGCTATATGTACGCCCGCCGGAACAACGTGAAACCGGTGGCGCGACGCGCTGCCGGCTACACGAACGTCGCGCGCTTTCTCGCGGTGCACGATATCGACTGGATTCAGTGGTCACTGGGAGAGCGCGCCAGCCACGTGTTCGCCCGCACGTCCAGCCGCGTGCTGACCGACCTGAAGACGCCTGATGCGTACGTGATGCTGCTGCGGTTCCCCAGCGGCGTGCTCGCAACGGTGGAGGCGGCGTGGATACTCCCGGATGATGGCTCACTGCCGCTGGATTTCCAGGCTGAGGCGCTTGGCAGCGACGGCGCGGTGTATGTCTCGATTCAGGACCAGGGGCTGCGCATCGACCGCCGCGGCGGACTGCGATTCCCCGACGTCACGTTCCTGCCCTCGGTGCGCGATCAGGCGCAGGGGGTCTACGTCGAAGAGCATCGTCACTTCCTGAACATAATCCGTGACGGCGCGGCTCCGGTCTGCACGCTGGCTGAGGCGCGGGCGGCGGTGGCGGTGGTGATCGCGGCGGAGGAGAGCGCGGCGTCTGGCGCGGAAGTGACAGTCGCCCCGTAGGCGCGGCAGGAAGCAAGCCGTCGGCCTCGAACGATTCCTATAGGCTTACTGCAAGGAGCAACAGGCGTGTACAGTACGAAAGTCATGGACCATTTCCGGAACCCGCACAACGTGGGTTTCATTGAAGATGCCGACGGGGTGGGGAAGGTCGGTAACCCGGTCTGCGGCGATATCATGGAGCTGACCATCAAGGTGGACAAGGGCGTCATCACCGATGCCATGTTCCGCACCTTCGGCTGCGGCGCAGCGATCGCCACGAGCAGCATGGTCACCGATATGGTCAAGGGAAAGACCATCGACGAAGCGCTGAAGGTGACGAATCAGGCCGTCGCCGAGGCGCTGGGCGGGTTGCCGAAGCTGAAGATGCACTGCTCGGTGCTGGCCGAACAGGCGCTGAAGCTCGCCATCCAGGATTACTACGAGAAGCACCCTGAGGTCAAGCCCCAGGAGGTTGGCGCGCTCAAGGCGCCGGCGGGGTGTCCACCGAACGGCGAGTGCGTTCTGACGACGGGAAGCCCGCTCGAAGGCAGCGAGAGCGGGGGGTAAGGTGGCAGTCGCCCCTTGCGGGGCGAACGCGGGTAGTCGTCCGCCTGAGGCGAACGACATATCCACGCCACTGGTCTCGGAATGTGTGGCGCCGGGTGCGGCTTTCCGCGCTCGCTCGGGATGACGTGTCTGCCGCGGCGGGCTTACGGGTGCTCGAAGACCATCCGCTGGCACTCGATTCCTTCGAGTGACTGGAGCTTCTTCATCATCTCGTCGC
>JBEKKD010000385.1:0-4717 GCA_050010895.1 Armatimonadota bacterium | reverse complement strand
GAGGCGGCACGGGCGGCCGGTCTGGATGTCGCGTTCTTCGAGTCGGCGGCCGCGCCGCCGCTGCTATCGCCGACGCAGTTCGGGGAAGTGGAGCTGCCAGCGTTGAAGGCAGCAATGACGCAGGTGGGAGCAGCGGCCGGGCATCCGATTCCTTGCATCATTGGCGGAGATACCGAACCGATCGTCGAGCAGATGCTGGAGACAGGCACGGACTTCGTGATCTGCCCTGCCGAGACCAACCGCGAGAAGTTCATGAGGCGGATGGAGTCGCACCCGGAGGTGAAGGTACGTGTGAATCTTGACCCGCGGATCTACAGCAGGGGAACACCGGACGAGATCATCGCTGCGGTGGATGAGGTGATCGCGCTTGCAGCCGGACGGCCCAATATTCTGCTCGGGACGGGGGCCGTGCCATACGAGACGCCGCCCGGGAACATCCTGCTGATCCGGGATTGCGTCGCGTAGGATGACTTTCGCCCTTACTTCTTTGGGCGAAAGTGATTAGGGTCTAGCGACGACTGACGCTGGCCTCGCCCGACAGCTCGGGGATGGTGACGAAGCGAAGCCCGCGGGCGTGCAGGGTCTCGATGATCTGAGGCAGCACGTCTATGGTCTGCTGCACGCCGTCATGGAGGAGGATGATGCCGCCGTTCTCCACCCGCTCGAGCACGCGCGATTTGATGACGTTGTCGCCGGGGCTGGCGTAGTCCCCGGGATCGTCGGTCCACAGGACGGTGGTCAGGCCCAGGCCGGCAGCAGTGTCGATGACATCCCCATCATAGTCGCCGCCGGGCGGCCGGCCATAGCGCATGGTGACTCCTGTTTCCTGCTTGACGATGTCCTCGCAGGCCTGCCACTCGGCCGCGATGTCGTTCACCGGGATCTTCGTCAGGTTCACGTGGTGATAGGTGTGGTTGCCGAGCACGTGGCCGTCGGCAAGCTCGGACCGGATGAGATCCGGGTGCTGCTCGGCCAACTTGCCGACGACGAAGAAGGTGGCCTTGACGTTGTAGCGTCGGAGGATGTCGAGGATCTTGGGCGTGTAATCGGGATGGGGTCCATCGTCAAAGGTGAGCGCGATCTCGGAGGCTCGAGAAGAGCCGCGAATGAGCTTGAGATAGCGGATGCCCTTCCGGACTTCGCGCTCGTGCTGGGCCTTTAGCTCTTCCGGCGACTTGTACGTTTCCTGGATAGCGCGCGCCCAGAACGCGTCGACGCCGGCGCTGCTCAGCCTGTCAGCCGGGGCGGCCGTCACTGCAGATTTCGGGCTGGTGGCGAACGCCGCGTATGAAGGCAGCAGGACCGCTGCCAGGGCAGCCGCCAGAATCACGAGGCGCTTCATTTCCGCTCCTGCCTGCTCAGATCGATCAACTCAGGCACCGTAATGAATGTATACCCTTTCTTGCGCAGCCCCTCCACTACCAATGGCAGAGCGGCGAGCGTCTTGTGGCGGTCGATGGGGGGGCGGGGTTCGCCGTCGTGGGCAAGGATGATAGCTCCGGGAGTGACCCGGGAGATCACCCGGTCCGCCATCTCCTGAGGCGTCTTGGCGGCCTTGTGCTCCACGGTCACGGTCCACAGAACCATGCGGTAGCCAAGCCGCTCGATAGCGAGGGCGTCTTCTCCGTCCCACTGCCCCTTGGGCGGGCGGAATAGGCTGGTCCGGACGTGGCAGGCCTTTGATACGGCCTGTTCGCACCGCCGAATCTGGTTCACACAATCCTGGTCGCCGGCCCCGATGAGAAGCTCGTGGTCCCAACCGTGGTTGCCGATTACGTGTCCGTCCCGGGCCTCTTGGCGGGCAAGGTCGGGGTAGCGTTGGACCTCCCTGCCTAACAGGAAGAAAGTGAGCTTGACATGGTGTTCGCGAGCGAAACGGAGTACGCCGGGCGTGTACTTCGGATTCGGGCCATCGTCAAGCGTGAGCGCGACTACCTTCTTATTCGTTCTGCCGCGCCACAGAATCTCGGAAGAGGCGCCGACGATGCCGATATGGGCGCACCCCGGCAGCCAGAGGGCCACGCATACCAGGAGAGCGGCGGCGCGGCGGGTGAGCAGCCGCGCAGATGTGCGTGCATGGGATGGTTTTTCGTGGCGCGCGGCAGTCACCTGGCGCCCCCCGGATTGGCCTGGATTCTCCACGGGCGACTCCGTCCGGCGATCGGACTAAGAGGCGCGAGCGGCTCACCGTTTCGCGGCGGCACTGTCCCAGCGGCCCTTGAACGTGATCAGCCACGACTTGGCGAAGAGCCGGAGATCGAGCGAGAAGCTCCGGTGTTCGAGATAGTAGAGGTCGTACTTGAGCTTGTCAACGGCTTCCGTGTAGTAGCGGCCATATACCTGCGCGACGCCGGTGAGGCCCGGCGTCACGTTGTGACGGAGATGATAGCCGGGGATTCGGGCAGCGAATAGCTGCACGAACTCGGGCCTCTCGGGCCTGGGTCCAACCCAACTCATGTCACCCATGAAGATGTTGAGGAGCTGGGGCATCTCGTCGAAGGCAGTCTTACGCAGAATGCGCCCGACCGGCGTGATGCGGGGGTCGTTCTCGGTGGCGAGGACGGCGCCCGAGTGCTTCTCCGCGTCCTTGATCATGGACCGGAACTTATAGGCGGCGAAGACGCGGCCACCTCTGCCGACCCGCCGCTGGCGGTAGAGGACCGGCCAGCCGTCGGAGATAACGATGGCGGCGCTGATCGCCGTCCAGACGGGGAATGAAAGGACGAGCGCCGCGCCCGAGACTGAGATGTCGATGAGCCTTTTCACCACGGAGTAGTGGAGCACGGCCGAGTTGTGCACTACCTGGGCGGCCGCGGGGACGCTGGCCTGGAAAGGCTGTCGAGCAGCTCTTTCGCCTTCCGGGCCTCCGCGGTACTGGGCCCCCGGAGAATGACCTGGCGCAACTGCGCCACGGCGGCCGGTAGCTGGTTCAGATGACCGAGGCTGAGGGCGAGATTATACCGCCCAAGGATGTTGTTCGGGTCAAGCTGGACCGCGCGCTCTAACTCAGCTTTCGCCGGCCCGTACTGGCGCTGCTTGAGGTAGTAGGTGCCTATGATGTTATGGGGCAGGGGAGCGGTCGGATCGGCCTGCATCCACGCTTGCGCAGCCTTCATGGCCTTCTCAATCTCGCCCGCGTTCAGGTAGAAGACGGTGATCTGCTGCTTCAGTCTGACATCGGTGGGAGACATGGCGGAGGCCTGTTCCAACTGCTCGACCATCTCTCTCGACTTGCCTTCCCGGCCAAGGAGGTCCGCGAGGAGGAGATGGGCTGCAGTCTCGGTGGGGGCCAAACGGACTGTTTCGCGAGCATAGGGTTCGGCTTCTTTCAGCCGCTTGTCGGCCATCAGAGTTTCCGCCATGGCCGCGTGATGGCGGAAGTTGGTCGGCATGTACTTGATGGCGTTCTTGAAGCAATCCTCGGCGTCTTTGAGCTGGCCTTTGGACTTGTAGCTCACGCCGAGATTGTAGTAGATGCTGGCATTGCCGGGCATCAGGTCAAGGGCTTTCCTGTTGGAAGCGAGGGCTTTATCGAAGTTGCCGGTCTGGCCCCAGGCATAGGCCGAGACGTAATAGGCCATGGATGAATACGGGCAGAGGGAGATGGCATGATCTGCATGCTCGGCGGCATCTTTGTACCGACCGAGGGCGGCGAGACCCTGGGCCTGCCTCACTTCCTGTGAGGCGATGATGGGGTTGACGGCAATCCCCCACAGGAACCACCAAGCGGCGACCAGGACGACGGCAATGGAAATGAGGCCCGCTACAGGCAGGCGGCGGAAGCGGAATTCGCGCAGGCGAGGCGCGGCCGACTCCTGCCCGGCTGCCGGACGGACGGCGGCGGCGAGAACGAGGACGGCGAGCCAGAGCCAGAAGAACGTGACGGCGCCGGTCTGGCGGAACGTGATCCCGATCGTGTTCTGGAACAGAAGAGCTGTGAACCCGGCAATGATCCCGAGCGAGATGGTAGCCCACCGAGGATCGGGATGGCGGGCCGCCAGCCATATGGCGAGGGCGTACACCGCGAGCAGCAGGCCGAAGAAGAGAACGCCACCGACGACGCCGAGTTCGGCAAGGACCTGCAGATACTCGTTGTGAGCGTAGCCGGGCACGAGCATCTTGTCGGCTCCGCCGCCGCTTTCCTGCAGGTACCATTCAGGGGCCATCTTCTCCAAGGAGTAGACGCGGAAAGCGCCGTACCCCTCCCCGATGGTGGGACGCTCACGCCAGATGCTCAGGGCTGCCTGTCGGTGGACTCGCCGTTCGGCGGATTCGGGGTCCTGCAGATGAACGATTTGCTGGATGCGCTGTTGCTCGATGGCCGGCAGCCGACTGTAGGCGAGGTAGGCTATGGGGCAAAGGACAACGAGTACAATGCCGGCTGCCGGGATGAGGACACGAACCGCCCTCGCGCCGCCTCGGACGAGCAAGACCACGAAGACGAGGACGGCAGCCAGCCCCAGACCGATTGCACCGGCGATGGTCTTCGAGTAGTAAAGGCACACCGACATGGCGACGACGACGGCGAAGAAGAAGCCCGCGGCGGCGTATCCCGTCCACGCTGTCGGGCGAGTCGGCTCGGAGCGATCGGATTGGAGGTAGGAAATCCCGAGCGCGATGACTGCCGGGATCATGAGCATGAGAAATCCGCCCAGGTAGGTGGGGTTGCCCATGAACGAGAACACGCGCTCGACCGGCACGCTCCAGTCCACAAAAT
>JBEKKD010000384.1:0-4723 GCA_050010895.1 Armatimonadota bacterium | reverse complement strand
CGTCGCCTTCTCCTCCCGAGTCGTGCGAATGGGCGTCGCTCGTTCAGTGGCAGCGGGATTCACTGAGACGTATGGTATGATCGAGCTGCAGATCGCGGGGCTCGTGGGGATGGTCATGAGGACCGTGCCGGCGACTGATCTCATGGGGCCGGTCGGGGTCGTGCACGTGCTCTATAGCGAATCCAAGGCCGATTGGCTTCAGTTCCTGGCGGTGGCGGCCATGCTGACGGTGGCCATCGGCTTCTTCAACCTGCTGCCGGTTCCGGCTCTCGATGGCAGCCGGCTGCTCATCGTGGCTCTGGAGGCGGTGCGGCGCAGGCCGTTCGACAAGCGCAAGGAGAACATCGTTCACGTCGTCGGGCTGCTGCTAATTCTCGTGCTGGGGCTATTCATCGCGTACCGGGACGTCGTGCGGATTATGACTCACGGCGGTGGGTGAGGCAGGGCCCGAGTCAGACGGGCCGCAGAGCCGGGGGAGCGCGGCTTTACGGCGAGTCGGGCGATTTGACGTCCAGCCAGCGGCCCGTTTCGTTCGATGCGACCATCGCGTCTATGACTTCGAGTACCGCCGCCCCGTCTCTGAAGGTGGCGATGGGGTCGGCCTTCTCATCGCCGCGCAGGTAGGAGACGATCTCGCGGAACATGTGGGTGAGGGCGACGTCCGGGGTGGAGAACTCGCGCACGCTGGGCATCGGCAGGATGGTGGTGCGCCCGCTCTCCTCGGGGTGGACGGCGGCTGCGGCGGAGCCGCCGCCTGGTGGTCGGTCAGCGCCTGCAAGCGGCGCGGAACGCCGCCGGAGGGTCGCGGATGGTTGGAAGCTACCCTTACCGTCGAGCCACTGGAGCAGCGACGGCGATTGGTAGATGAGCGTGCCGCGCTCGCCCTCGATCTCGATCTTCTGATCACGCTTCTCATTCCAGCTCAGAGCCACACTTCCGACACCGGCCTCTGCGAACTCCACCAGCGACCAGCATTCGTCCGGCACATCCACAGGCCGCAGACGGCCGCCGGCTTCAGCGGGGCGCTCGGGGACGAGCGTGCGGCATCGTCCAAGCACGCGGCGGACGGGGGCGACCCACCAGGTGACGAGGTCGAGTATGTGCGCGCCGAGATCCGACACCACCCCGGGTCCCGACAGCTTGCTCTGGAAGCGCCATCGCAGCGGCTCCGAGCGCAGATCGACTCCCCAGGATGCGCGCACCTTGAGCACGCGCCCGATCTGGCCCTCGACCATCGCCTGCCTCATCGCCATCGAGGCTGGGGAGAAGCGATAGGGCACGAAGGTGATGTGCTTCACGCCGACTCTCTCGGCGAGACGGTGCAGATCGGCGGCCTCGCCGCCGTTCAGAGCGAGGGGCTTGTCACAGATGACGTGTTTGCGCGCCTGGAGCGCCATGCGGACGAATTCGGCATGCGTGCTGTTTGGGGTGACGACTGCGACCGCGTCGAGGCCGGGCAGATCGAGGAGCACGTGGAAATGCCGGGTGGAGTAGGGGATCTCGAACTTCTCGGCGACCTCCTCCGCGCGCTCGGCGCGGCGGCTGTAAACGCCGACGACCTCCACCTCGGGGATGGCCTTCATCCCGGTGAGGTATTTCTCGCCGAATCCGGCGCCAGCGACAGCGATCCGCAGCTTGCGCTCCAAGAGATGGCTCCTCGATTCCCCGTCGGAAGCGGTGAGGGGGATTATAGCATAGGAAGAAGGGTTTGGGGCAGGGGGTTGGCGAGTCGGCAGGGCACAGGAACTGCGGCCTGAGAAGGCGAAGATGCGGGCGAGCGGGACGGCCTCTACCATTCGGCATACCGGTGCCGCGCGATCAGATGGCGATGTACGTGGCAAGGGCTCTCAGGCTATCCCCCCGGAGCAAAGGGGCGGGCGCTCCGCTCTACTGCAAGCGGCGCGCTCATCGTTGCGTTCCAAGTGCGCCGGAGCCGCAGCGGGTGTTCCGCCTGCCAATGTAGTTTGTGATACAACAACCTTTCTGGGAGACCAACTGAGATGATTGCTGGCTTTTCGCGAGTTGAGATCACGCCTCTGCCGCGCGAGCATCCGGAGATGATGGGGTTCGGCGCCTTCCTGGGGCGCACGGCTCTCGAGGTGCTCCAGCCGATTCACGTTCGCGCGAGTTACCTCGAGGATGGGGGCAAAGCACTCGTTCTCTCATTCGATCTATGCGGGCTGAGCGAGAGCCTGGCCGAGGCCATACGGAAGGCGGCAGGCGAGGCGGCGGGCCTGAGCGCGGAGCAGGTGGTCGCTACGTGCACGCACACTCACTCCGCGCCGTCTGTGATGCCGATCATTGGCTGGGGCGAGTTCGACGAAGCGACAGCGGGGAGGCTGCCGCGGCTGGCGGCCCAGGCGGCAGAGGCGGCGCGGGGAGCGGCTGCGGCGGCCGCCGTTGAGAGCGGGCGCACAACGTTCGAATGGCTGAGTCGGAATCGAGTGTACGGCTCGAAAGGGCCGCGAGACACTGAGCTGCGAACGTTCGCATTCCGCGAAATGGCCAGCGGGCGCCTGCTCGGGCTGTGGGCGCACTACACCTGCCATCCGGTGCTGCTGTGCGAGCAGTGCCGTGTGATCTCACCGGATTTCTGCGGGGTGGCGATGCAGGCGCTGGAGGCAGCGAGCCAGGGCGCGGTGTGCAGTTTCCTTCAGGGCTGCTGCGGCGACATCAACCCGCTGTGGGCGCACATGAAGCAGGAACGCTCCATCGTGAACCTGGCGCACGCCGGCCGGCGGTTCCGGGTTGCAGTCGGGGAGGCGATGGCGGCGTCGCAGCCGGCGACGGACGGGAGTATCCGAGTCGCCTCGAAGGCGTTGCCGCTGTCGGTGGCGCTGATGAGCGAGGAAGCGATTCGCGCATTCGAGGCGAACGCGGTGACGCGAGGCGAAGGATGGCGCCGGCTGTCCGGGACTGCCGGCCCTGCGATCCGGTCGGAAGGCGAGAAGCTGCGCGCGATGAAGGCTCCTCGGCGGAACGTACCGACAGCGGCTCTCGCGGTCGGGCAGCACACACTGGTGTTCCACCCGTTCGAAATGTTTACTCAGGTCGGCCTCGACATCCGCGAACGACTGGGCGCGGATACGACGTGGGTGGTGGGATATGCGAACGGCTATGAGGGTTACGCGCCGACTATCGACCGGTTCGCACCTACCACAGGCGACTATGCTGCGCATGGCGTGCCCCTGATGATGGGACGGAACCCCTACAGCCCGGCGCTGTCGAGCGAACTGATCGAAGGGCTGACGAAGATCGGAGAGCACGTCAAGGGGTAGCGGCGCGGCGTCACGAGACGTTGATGACCGAGTTCTCCGTGCCAAAGGGATTCGGGATGTATGCCGCTTTCGGGTCTGGAACCCAGGCGCCATCGATGATGAACTTGTACTGATGCTCGCCGGGAGGCACCGACACCGTCGTGAAGAAGGTGCGCGCTCGCGGCCCCGACTTACGCATCGCGCGGGCATTCGCCTCCCAGTCGGTGAAATCCCCGGCAAGCAGGACCTGTTTGGCATGCGGCGCCTCAATGCTGAAACGGACTCGCATTCTTGCCTCCCGCGATAGACTCGCTCGACGGTAACAGGTTCCGATGAACGATGTCAACGCCGGCCCCGCGCGTGTTGTTGCGGCGGAGGAACAGAGGGACTGCGAGTCCAGGACTGGAAGTCCCGAAATGCCAGGGCGGATGACGCCGCTGTACATTCGGGGCGTTCCGAACTGCACGGAGCCGCCCCGGGACTGGAAGTCTCGCAATGCCGTGACGGATCAACGACGAAGCGCTAGACAGATGGTGGAGAGGTGGCGATGGCTGAGTTGTGCGATATACTCCTGAAGGGCGGAACGGTTATCGATGGCACCGGGACCAGGGCCAGGCGCGCCGATGTGGCGGTGAAGGGCGACCGGATTGCCGCGATGGGGGACCTCGACGTGTGGCAGGCGCAAGCGACGCTCGACGTGAGCGGACTGGTCGTGTCAGCGGGCTTCATCGATATGCATTCGCACTCGGACCTGGCGCTGCTGATCAACCGCAACGCGGAGAGCAAGCTGCGCCAGGGCGTGACGACGGAAGTGACGGGCATGTGCGGCTTCTCTCCGGCGCCGTGCCCGCCAGCGCGCAGACAGCAGATCCGTGATGCGTTCGGCTCATGGGCGCAGCACCAGGATGTGGCGTGGGACTGGGGCACGTTTGGGGAGTACGTCGGCGCGCTGAAGTCGCGCCCGGCGTCAGTGAACGTCGCTCCGGTGGTCGGGCATGGCGTCATACGGACGGCCGTGATGGGAGAAGCGAATCGGGCGCCGAACGCGGCCGAGTTGTCGGCGATGTGCGACGCAGCGCGCCAGGCAATGGCGGAAGGCGCGGTGGGGCTTTCCACGGGTCTGGTGTACGCGCCGGGGATGTGGGCGCAGGCGGAGGAGCTGATCGCTGTGGCGAAGGCGATCGCGCCGTTCAGGGGGATCTACTTCAGCCATATCCGCGGCGAAGCCGACGGGCTGCTCACGTCGATCGCGGAAGCCGTCCGGATCGGCCGGGAGGCGGCTGTTTCGGTGCAGATTGCGCATCTGAAATCCGACGGACGGAGGAATTGGGGGAAATCTCAGGCGGCGCTGGATGCGATCGATCAGGCGCGGGCCTCCGGCGTGGATGTGAGCTACGACGTGTACCCGTACACGGCGTGGAACACGGGCATGGGCCAATTGCTGCCGGCGTGGGCGCGAGAAGGCG
>JBEKKD010000383.1:0-4726 GCA_050010895.1 Armatimonadota bacterium | reverse complement strand
AAGGGTGGCTGGCGAGCTGAGCGGGCGGCAGATTCACATCCCCGGCGGGAGGAGAAGCGCATGAACGACCGTGTCGGCGCCGGATTGCGCGCCGGAGCCGCCGAAACTACGATTACGCCTCCGGTAGGCGTGGACCTGAGCGGCTACGCGGCGCGCGAGGGGCCATCGACGGGCGTGCACGACGACTTGTGGTGCCGCGCGGTAGTGCTGGATGACGGCGCCGCTCGCGCCGCGCTGGTCTCGCTCGACCTGCTGGGGCTGGACTTCCCGCTCGATGAGGCAATCAGGACGGCAGCGGCGGAGAAGGCCGGCATCGACCGCGAGCACATTCTCCTGAACTGCAGTCACACGCACGCGGGCCCGCCCTCCGCCACAGTTGGGCTGTGCGGTCTGGGCGAGCCGGATCGGCGGTATACCGACCGGCTCCCGGTACTTATAGCAGACACTGTCGCGCTCGCGGCGAGCCGGGCGCGTCCTGCGAAAGCGGCCTACGGCACCGCTCCGGTCCGGATCGGGATGAACCGGCGCGAGCGCACGCCGGATGGCACGGTGAGCATCGGCCGCAATCCCGCCGGTCTCACCGACGAAGCCGTCCGGGTGCTGCGCTTTAGCGATCTCGACGGCAGGGAAGTGGCGGTTCTCTTCAACCACGCCTGCCACGGGACAACACTGGGCGGCGGCAACCGCGAGATTTCCTCAGAATGGATGGGCGCGGCCCGCCGGCGGCTACGCGAGCGCCTCGACGCCGACGCGGTCCCGGTGTTCCTGCAAGGCTGCTGTGGCCAGATCAACCCCGACCGGCATGGGGACGAGCGATCGTTCGGGGAAGTCGAGCGCCTCGGCGGGATGATGGCGGACGCAGTGCTGGCGGCGCTGGCGGCCGCCAAGCCGATGGATCCGAGCGGGTTGCGAGCGCGGCTGGAGCACATCCAGCTCCCCCTGCAGGACCCGCCGGACCTGGCCAGCGCGCGGGCCGGGGTCGAGCGCGCGGGGCGCGAGCTGGAGCAGGCGCGGCAGGGCGGAGCGAACGCGTATTGGGTGCGGGCGCTCAAGAGCCAGGTCAGGTACGCACAGTGGGTGCTCTCGCTCGCCGAGAGCGGCGCGCGGGACCTGACGCTTGAGTTCGCGGTTCAGGCCGTGGCCCTGGGCGACGTGGCAGTCGTGGGCCTATCTGGTGAGGTGTTCTTCGACTTCGCGCAGCAGATCGCCGCCGAATCCCCTTTCCCGCATACCATCGTTCTGGGCTACACAAACGGCTGCACCGGCTATGTCCCGACGGCACAGGCATTCGCAGAGGGCGGGTACGAGCCGGAAGGCTCGTTCACCTGGTACGGAACACTGCCGCTTGCCCCAAACGCGGGGGAGGTGATGGCGGCGGAGGCGGGGAGGGTGCTGGGAGAGGTGAGGCGACGGTAGCCACGGCCGGCCTCATGCAGCCCGTGCAACAGATTCCTCCCACTCCTCCTTGACCATTTTTCCTTGACGATGACGGGAGCATGAGGTACCATTGTTTTCGAGGGTAGTTCAGCTAAAGCGTGTGCTGCAGAGCTACGCCAGTCATCGACATTCGTGCAGCGCCCTGCTGAGAAGCTCCGTGGGGCGGGAGCCGAGTGCAACAGTGCTCGGATCCTGCGAAGGAGGGGCTCGTGGTCCGCGAACCGCGTTCGGTGTGCCGCTGCGCTCGCCAGATTGGCAGAGCGCTCATCGCCGCCGCGTTGTCAGCGGCTATTCTCGTTCCCAACGCCATCGCCGGAGCCGAGACCATCGGAGAGGCCTGGCGCAGCCCCTTCGGGACGCCGCGGGCGCTGTCACCCAACCCGACCGACGGCTCTGTCTGGGCCGCCACCGGCAGCAGCATCATGCATCTGGCAGCCGACGGCACGGTGCTCAGCCAGACGAGTGGTTTCTCTGCCCCGTTTGCGGTCGCGGTGAACCCCAAGGACGGGTCGTGCTGGGTGGGCGACACCTACCACAACGAGGTCGTGCACCTAGACGCGAGTGGGAATGAGCTGTGGCGCGGCGACGGCTTCACGAACCCGGGCTTCGTGTCCGTGAACTCCCATGACGGCACAGTGTGGGTCGCCAACTGGGGTATGATGGATCAGAACAACTTCCCGAGCTTCATTGAGACATCGCTGGTGCACCTATCAGCCAGCGGCGCCGAACTCTGGCGGAGCAGCGCCTTCGTGCGGCCGATCTCGGTCTCCGCCTACGAAGCCGACGGCTCCTGCTGGGTGGCCGACGAGCTGGCGCCCAGTGTGATCCACCTGGACCAGACGGGCAAGGAGATGGCGCGGCTGGCGAACTTCGAGATGCCGATGCGGGTGTCGGTCAACCAGACCGATGGCTCCTGTTACATCACCGACGGCGGCTACGCCCCGAGGGTGGCGCGGGTCGCTGCCGATGGCTCGGAGATGTGGCGAAGGGGCGGGTTCTATTCACCCGTATACCTGAGCGTCGACTCCAGCGACGGCTCGTGCTGGGTCGGTGACCCCCAGGATCACAAGTTCGTTCACCTCGCAGCAGACGGCCAGTGGCTCTGGGAGGACACGAACTTCTCCATGCCCACGGCGGTCTCGGCCAACACGGCTGATGGTTCCTGCTGGGTAGGTGATTCGAATCTCGGGCAGATCGTCCACTTCACAGGCGCTGGAGTCGAGCTCTGGCGGGGAGGGTATATCACCTCCCCAGCGGCGGTCTCCGTGAACGCCAGCGATGGGAGTTGCTGGGTGCTCTGCTCGGAGGGGGTCGGCTCCAGTCGCGAGAGCCGGGTCCTGCTTCTGTCGCACGACGGAGCCGAGTTGCTGCACGAAGGGGGCTTCTCCCAGCTCTATGGGGTGTCGGCCAACTCGTCCGATGGCTCCTGCTGGGTGATCGACGATTTCGGCAGAACCGCGAAGCACCTCCTCAGAGATGGAACCGTGGCAGCGGAAGTGGGCGGCTTCAGCGAACTCCACTCGATCTCGGTCAACCCTACCGACGGCTCCTGGTGGACTTGCGATGACAGCCTCGGGACGGTCGGGCACTACGCCGCAGACGGGCCCCAGCTCTGGCAGGGATCGGGGTTCGGGTATCCCATGAGCGTCGCCGCAGATGAGACCGATGGTTCCTGCTGGGTACTCTCATCGCAGGCAATCCATCTCGCTGAAGACGGGACGGTGCTATGGCAGAGAGAAGGCGGGGACTCGCTTGCGATCAACCCGACTGACGGTTCTTACTGGGTGGGGAGGGGCGCCATCGCAGCCCTCGGCGATCTGGCGTACTACGCCGCCGATGGCACTGAACTGTGGCAGATAGGCAGCCTGGACTTCGTCAACTCGATCTCTGCCAACCCGATCGACGGCACCTGCTGGGTCGCCAACAACCGGCCGTACAAGACCGCCTCGCGGGTGCTGCACGTAGGCCCGGACGGAACAGTGCTCTCGGAGAACGACAGCGTGTCATTGGCGAGCGTGTCAGTCGATCCCGGGGATGGATCCTGCTGGGTGGAAGATAGTGGCAACGGCCAGGTGGTGCATCTGGTGGTGGTCAGGTTCGATGACGTTCCTCTGAGCCACTGGGCCTTCGACCAGATCGCCGCCTGCGCCTACGGCGGCATCGTCGCGGGCTATCCTAACGGCACCTATCACCCGTCTGGCCCCGTGACCCGCGACCAGATGGCAGTCTATATCTCTCGCGCGCTCGCCGGCGGCGACGCGCAGATACCTACCGGCCCGGCCCAGCCCACATTTCCGGATGTGACGCCGGATTACTGGGCGTACAAGCATGTGGAGTACGCGGCTTCCGAGCAGATCGTGACAGGGTATCCGGATGGGCTCTACCATCCCGGAGACGAGATCGACCGCGCTCAGATGGCGGTGTTCATCGCCCGCGCCATTGCCACGCCGACAGACGGCGCGGGCCTGGTGAACTACACGCCGCCGGCGACCGCAACCTACCCTGACGTGCCCACCGGCTTCTGGGCCTACAAGTACGTGGAGTACATCGCCCAGCCCAGCATCGGCGTGATCCAGGGCTACCCCGACGGCGACTACCATCCTGAATACGTGTGCACCCGCGACCAAATGGCGGTGTACGTCGCGCGCGCGTTTCGGATGGGCAGATGACGCCGGCCGCCGAGATCCCGTGAGCGATTGCGGCGAGGAGGCGTTGAGGGTGACAGCGATCGGGATGTGGCGACAAGTATGCTTGGTCCTGACGGCAACAAGCGCACTCGCGTTCACGGCCGTCCGTGTGCCCGCTGCGGAAGTCGTGAGGGAGGCCTGGCGCAGCCCCTTCGGGATGGCGCGCGGCGTGTGCGTGAATCCATCCGATGGCACCGTGTGGGCGGCGTCCGGGGCAAGCGTCATGCACCTGACCCCGGATGGGGCCATCCTCAGCCAGACGGACGGGTTCTCGACCCCTCACGCGGTATCAGCAGACGCCGGTGACGGTTCCTGTTGGGTAGCCGATCTCGACCATCACCAGGTGGTGCACCTGGGCGAGGACGGCCGGGAACTGTGGCGGGGGGGCGGAGACGGCGGTCTGCTCCGGCCCATCGACATCTCCGCCAACTCGACGGATGGCTCCTGTTGGGTGGTCTATCAGGGAGACATTGACACCAAAACCTTCACCTGGGTCGGGAAAGCCCTTCTGCACCTGGCTCGGGACGGGGCGGAGCTGTGGCGCACCACCTCGTTACTTACCCCGTATGCTGTCGCCGTGGACCCCAATGATGGCTCCTGCT
>JBEKKD010000382.1:0-4768 GCA_050010895.1 Armatimonadota bacterium | reverse complement strand
GGTGATGCATCGCATCGCAGAACAGGCAGGAGCGTTCGTGGCCGCGCCGCCCGGCCAGCAGTTGGACATGAGCGGCGAGTTTGCCAGCATCCACGGTCTCAGATACGCCGACTACACCCTCAAGTTACCTCCCGGGAGGTCCCGAGTCGTCGATCCGTTCACTGATGCCACCTTGGCCGGTGGTGTGAGCGAGTACAGGCTGAAGATCGACCCGTGGAAGACGTACTGGCTCTTCTTCGAGTAGCCGCCCGTGCAGGTCCGGCGCCGGTAGATGAGACCGCTCCGGTGATGGCTGCGGGTGTCAAATAGCGATAGGACACCCCTGAGCGCCTCCTGAGCTGATGCGGGGGTGAGGATCATTCTACCATATGGGATCTTTGGGTGGCGCCTCCGGAGGCCCTGCCCCTGTCTGGACAGTGATGCTGTGCAGATCTTCCGAACGGCCGCGGCCCTGATGGTTCGATCCATGGTGCGGGTGTCAAGTAGCTTTGGGGCACGGCTGGAGCCGCCCAGCCCAGTGGTATAACCCCTGAACGGCAGTGCGATGGAGACCGTGAACCCGGAAAACGTGACACGCATATGGAGCCGCGCGGTCCACCGGGGCCGACTGGAGTAACATCAGCGCGATCCCGGGCACTCCGGGTGAGACGGAGCGCGGACTTCGATGGTGGAGAGACTCAGGCCGCGAGTCGGTACGCGTCATTCCGGTGTCTGCGAACACACGTCGCTCCAGGTTGGTGTGCAGGGCCTTGGCTGACTTGTCCGGTTTGCTCCATTGCCCGCCGCGATGAATCAGCGAGGGGACCGCGCCCCCCAGCGTGGTATGCCCGCGGTAGTGGTTGTAGTAGAACGCGAAGTCACGCAGCAGTTGGTCCAGGTGATCGAGTCCGCGGATGACGGGAGCGCGAGTTCTCGTGTCCCTGTAACCGTCGGGAAAATAGGGTCTTGCAGAATGCTTTCAGGCGAGAACAGAGATGGCAGAACGCAACTACGAGTTTCGTCGAAGGCTGAACATCGTTCACTCGCTTGACCGGCGAGACCTCAACGTGCGCCCACAGAATGGCGAGGCGGTGGTCAGTGATGGCTGGAGAATCCTGGTGCCCCCGAAGCCTACGGAGTACATCGCGCAGGTGGGGAAGGATCTCCAGGACTACCTCTTCGCGAGCATGAATGTCTCGAGTCTGCTGATCCGGGAGATGCGGGGGGCGCACGCCGCGTCGTCAACCGGTGTAATCCGTCTCACCACGAAGGCGGAATCCCCCGACCTTGGCGATGGGCTGACGGCCCCGCGGAGTTATCGCATCATCGCTCGGCCCGAAGCGATCGTGATCTGTGGCTGCGATGAGCGCGGCACGGCTCAAGGGTGTTACTACCTGGAAGATCTGATGAACCTTCGCGAGGCGCCGTTCCTCCGGCAGATAGATGAGGTCCGTTCGCCGGTCTTCTCTCCGCGCATGGTGCACTCAGGCTGGGGGATTGATCAGTTTCCCGATCCGCACCTGAATGCCATCGCTCATGCAGGCATGGATGCCATTCTAGTGTTCGTCAGATCGGTGAACATGACGACGTGCGGCTATCTGGACATCAACAACCTTACCGAGCGCGCCGCGCTGTATGGCCTGGATGTCTATCTCTACAGCTATCTCGTAAGCCGCGTGCACCCCGATGATCCGAAGGCGGCGGAGTTCTACGAAAGCACCTATGGAGCCCTGGCGGAGTCCTGTCCGGGCGCTAAAGGCATCGTGCTGGTTGGCGAGTCCTGCGAGTTTCCGAGCAAGGATCCGCGTACCACCGGTCGCCTGCATACTGATCCATCTCCCGACGACGAACGCGACAGCCGACCACACCCGGGCTGGTGGCCCTGCACGGACTACCCCCAGTGGCTGAGCATGCTCAAGGGCATCCTTCGGAAGCACAACCCCGACCTCGACATCGTGTTCTGGACCTACAACTGGGGGTGGGCGCCGGAGGAGGATCGGCTGACGCTCATCCGTTCACTGCCGACCGACATATCCCTTCAGGCCACGTTCGAGATGTTCGAGAGAATCGTCAAGGATGGAATCGTGACCACCTGCGTGGACTACACCGCGTCCTTTGAGGGTCCCGGGATGTACTTCAGTACGGAAGCTCAGGCCGCCCATGAGCGCGGACTCCGACTCTATGCTATGAGCAATACCGCCGGGCTGACGTGGGACATCGGCGTCATCCCATTCGAGCCGATCCCGTTCCAATGGGGGCGCCGCTACAGGAGTCTGCTCAGCGCCCACGAGAAATGGGGACTGATTGGGCTGATGGAGTCCCACCACTATGGATGGTGGCCCTCGTTCGTCAGCGAGCTGGCGAAGTGGGCCTACTGGGAGCCGGGCGTCTCGTTCGAGGAGATGGTGAGCCGCATCGCGTGCCGGGATTTCGGCCCAGACGGTGGTCCGCTGGCCGTCAAGGCATGGCAGGCTTGGAGCGACGCCATCCGCGACTACGTCCCCACGAACGAGGATCAGTATGGGCCGTTCCGCGTTGGGCCGTCCTATCCGCTGCATCTGTTTACCGACCCGGAGCCGTTCCCTGCCGTGCCGTATGCTCACTTCGGGTCTCGGATCGTCCTCACGAACTACGTTCCACACAGGTCAGAGGATCTGGAGACAGAGATCGATCTGCTGGAACGCATGGCCGGCCGCTGGAGCGAGGGGATCTCCTATCTGGGGCGAGCCGTGGAGTTGGCGCCTCTGTGGAAGCAGGATGATGCATCGCGTATGCTCGGCCTGGGGCAGTTCATCCTGAACTGCGTGCGTACGGCCATCCACACGAAACGATGGTGGCGGATGAAACAGCAGTTGCAGGCCGAGCAGCAGCCAGAGCGAGCAAACGCCGTACTCGACGACATGGTGCGCCTTGCCGAACGTGAGATTGCCAACGCTGAGGCTACCATCCCGCTTGTCGAGGTTGATTCACGGCTGGGTTGGGAGCCGAGTATGGAGTACATGACCGACAAGTCACACCTCGAATGGAAGGTGGCGCAGCTTCGTAGGGTTATTGATGATGAGATCCCGAAATACCGGCGGGGACTGCCCAGGGCGACTTGAGCGCGCAACCGCTGTCCCACATTGCGAGCGGCAGCGGTTGCGTGGTGACGGACGACAGGATCGTTGCATCGGGCGCTGTGATCTGGGTTTTTCGTCCGCCGTCCGGACTCACGCAACTCGCCCTGCAAGTGTCGAAGAACCGAAGTCAGCCGGTACTTGATGGCGGCTCGCGGCTTCACGGACCCTTGACACAAACACAGTACACCAGGGGATGCCGTCAGAGCAAGGCTGGGCCGGTTCTACGGCGAGGTAACCTTTACACATGGCTGTTTGAGAATCCACCTCTGGCCGTAGGCGCATGTCGAGGGTCCGCAGGACCGTTCTCGGGGGGATGCTGGGCTTACGCCGGCCGACGCCCTCCAGTGATGGTATGGGAACTTCAGGTCGCGCCTTCGGGCGCCTCCCGAAGGTCTCTGATGGCAGAATGATCCTCGCCCGTAGGCAGGTTCAGAGCCCTATCAGGAGTCTCTCACCGCTACTTGACACAGACAGTTTTTCCCACAAGCGCGCCATCGCCATCACGGGATTGTGCCCGAGGTAGTCCCGGCTTGGCTCGTTGTGTGATGTATGCGGCTTGCGCTGGACCTTCACCGGGTCGTCCCCGAACGGATGGTAGAACTCAAAGATCTGCCCGGTCCGGTCGAACTGCGCCGCAGTGCTGTCGAGCGCCCTTTCCAGCAGCACTTCCGCCCCGTCTTTGCGTCCATACTCCAGACATCCGCGAGCCGCCCAGTAGGTCATGCTGTTCCACGCTGGCCCACGCCACATCCGCAGCTCAAACTTCGGCTCCGACACACCGACCGTCGAGATCGGATGATCGGTGAAGAACCTGTCGGGGTCGAGCAGGTTTTCATCGATGACGCGCTGGGCCTGCTCCTCCGTTGCCGCGCCCACGACCATCGGCCACATACCCTCATACGCGAGCCGCCGCTTCGTGGGGTCCGATGCGGCCCAGATGTCGTAGAACAGCCCCGTCTCCTCGCTGTACAGCTTGTCTTGCATGAACTCCCGCAGCCCATCTGCCTTCTCGTTGAACTCACTCGCGCCCGTGCCGAGGATCGTCGCCCACCGCGCCGCGGATTGGTACATCCAGTAGACATGTGCGGTCGCGTCCACGCACGCATATGATCCGGTAGCGATGTCGTCGAATCGCACGCCCTCATCAACACCGCTCTCCCACGAGTGGTTGAGGATGTCGGTGTAGAAGAACCCGCCGTCCTCAGCCTTCCGCACTCTCTCGAACCACCCGATCTGCCGCGTGAGCGCCTCAAAGCAGGTCGCAAGCAGCTCAGTCGACCCGTACATATCGAAGTAATCCTGCACCGCCACCGGCCACACCGGCGGATGCCCCGTGTCACTGCTCCACCTGCCTTTGCCAGAGCCCATCCACACCACGCCAGGCACCAGCCCATCGTCTTGCTGCGCCGCCAGGTTGTTCAGGATCTGGTTCTTCGCGTGCTCGGGCTCTCCCGGTAAGCTATCGATAATCTGGTGGACGATGTCCCAATGCCCGAACGCGGGCGCGCCCCAGTACCCCGGCCCGATCTCCTCCCAAGGGTACGGAAACGGATAGGCCGGAGGCTTGATGCTCCGCTCGTGCAGCTCTGCCACATACGCCAGCAGTGGCCGCCATCCCGGCTTCCCCAACTCCTTTGCTTCCTCTTTCAGTCGCTCCAGCAACTCTGGCC
>JBEKKD010000381.1:0-4779 GCA_050010895.1 Armatimonadota bacterium | reverse complement strand
TGCGCGTTGCGCGCACGGGCCACATTCGCGTTGGATACGTTGTCTACTTCTCCCGAGGGTCCAGCACCCGCCCCAGGAACAGGATCGTCCCCGTCTTCACGTCCCGTATCAGGAAGATGAAGGGGCGATCCACGATGAACTCTATCGGCCTCGCTGAGGGGCCAGCAGCACCCCCTGCGCCGATCACCGCAGTGGCGGCGGCGGCCTCTGTGCCCCGCTCGTCCACACGCACCAGCGCTTCGTGGAGGACCGCGCTCAGGAGGATGAAGCGACTGCCGTCGATACCGGAAAAGTCTGCGATCGGCCTGAATGCGTCCGGCATACCCATGTCGGAGAGCGCCTTGACGAGGCTGAAGGTGGACCCGTAGGTGAACTTCGGGACGGTGACTATGACGGGCCGCCGAGCAAGACTGTCCAGTATGGCGCCCGCGCGGAATATGTCGAGGGAGGCATCGAATTCCTCGAACCTTCCGGGCGACGGCAGCAGGATCACCATGGCGAGTTCCTCGCCTCTGTAGGGCATCTGGAGGGCCTGGTAGCCGTCACCCTCAGCATACCTGAACGCCTCGGACTGATGCATCATTTCCACGCTGACCTCGCTGCCGTCCAGAAGGGAGAAGGGCCCCTGCGCGGTCGATTCGGCGTGAAACGGCGACTGCCAGGCGGCATCGAAGTAGACGGCGTTGGTGAGGACGAAGACCACTTCCGTCTGGAGCGCGCTGGCCGGCACCAGGTCGGTGATCATCCCCTCGGTCTGCTGGCTGACCCACTGGTTGATCGCCCCGCGTGCGGCCTCCGTGTTCCCGAAGTCAACCAATCGCATCCCCGCGCCGTAGTCCTCCGCCAGAATGTCGAGGAAACCGGGGAGGAACTTCCAGCCGGTCTGGCCCCAGAGAGCGTTGGCGACGTGGAGCCGGAAAGGCCCGCCGGAGCGCCCGGTGGACTCCTTGCCGCGGCTGGCGAGCTCGAGGTCGAGGGCGTTGAAGGCGGGGTGAAGCTGGTCGGGCGGGAGGTAGAAATGGAGCGCCTTCGCCATCTGGGCGGCGGTCTGGCCGCGAGCGCCGGCATAGGTCATGGCCAGCGCCGTCGAGATGCTGTAGGGAGAGAAGAACAGATTGCCGCCATTGCCGCGCAGTCGCTGATAGAGGTCGAAAGCGAAGGAGTTGTTGCTGACGGCGACGTGACCGAGCTGGGCGGGGGTGACGTTCGGCGCCAGGTCCCGCGGCTTGCCGGAGGTGACCAACTCCGCCGCCTCGGCACGCCCAGCGGTCGTCTGCGCCAGCCTGCTGCATCCGCACAGGGCGACGCCTATGGACAACAGGAGCACGAGGGCACATACCCGCATGTCAACTCTCCTTGGAGACGTTTCGGAGGGGATGCTCAGCGCGATTCGTTTGGTTAGACGCCAGCGGGAAGGCCTCGGTTCCGCCCTCTGAGTTGCGCGGTATGGCGAGACGTGGCATGATAGGGCGATGAGGCAGACAGCCTGCCGGTCACTTCCCTCAGTTCATGCGTAGGATCACCGTCACTATAGCGCTGTTGCTGCTTCTCGCCGCGGGACCGGCCCGCTGCGAGGAATCACGCGTGCTGCTCGTCTACAGCGGCGGGAAGAAATCCGCGTATACGGCTCAGTGGGTAGTCCCCGCGCTGGTGAACCTGCTCGGGCACTTCGACTGCGCGATTGCGACTACCCCCGTGGAGGCGTACCAGAGAGGTGAGATTGGTGCGCACAGCGCCGTCTTCTATCTCGGTTTCGGCGCGGATGGGCCGCTTCCGGAGGCGTTTCTCGCCGACGTCACTGATACTGATCGGCCGGTGTGCTGGATGGGCGGTGACATCGGCCAGATCGCGCGGCGCTCTTCCGCCAGGAAGTATGGGTTCGAGATTCAGACGGGACCGTCGGACGACGGTCCCTCGCGCGTGCGCTACCGGTCGCAGGTGCTCCAGCGGCCGCATGCCCGGCTGGCGAGGCTCACGGTCACAGACCCGGCATCGTGCCACGTTCTGGCACGCACGGATGGGGGCGCTCAGTCGCTTCCGTACGCGGTCCGCACCGGACGATTCTGGTATTTCGCGGATATTCCATTGCTGGAACTCAGCGAAACAGGCAGCTATCTCGTGCTCGCGGATCAGCTTCACGATATCCTCGGACAGCAGCACAAGAGCAGCCGCACAGCGCTCATCTGCATAAGCGGGGTTTCCGCGCAGACCGACCCCGCGCGCCTTCGCATGCTCGTTCGCTCGCTGCAAGACGCGAAGCTTCCGATCGCGATTTCGGTCATCCCCGTGTTCAGCGATCCCGCGCACAAGTCCGAGACGCCACTGAGCCACGACCGCTCGATCGTCGGGGTGGTGCGGGGAGCGCAGAGAGCCGGGGCCGCGATCATCCTGAACGGATACACGCACCAGTACCAGGGGCGCACCGGGGACGACGCCGAGTTCTGGGACACGGCGCGAAATCGCCCGCCGCCCGATCGCACGCCCAGCGATACTGCGGAACGCATCCGCAAGGCCATCGCCGAGATGAGCCGCTGCGGCCTCTACCCGATAGTCTGGTCAACGCCTCGCGGCAGAGCGTCTTCATCGGATTACGCGGAGATCGCCAAGGTCTGCTCAACTGCGTGGGAACGGCGACTCACGAGCGTGCTTGCGCCTGCCCCGCAGACATTCCCATTCCTGATCGCTCGCGATGGGTTCGGCGAGCAGGTGATTCCCGACAATCTGGGCCTGCTGCGGAGCAGCGGCGACATCGAGACCATACTCGAGCAGGCGCGGTGTCAGACCGTTGTGCCCGATCCATGGCTGACGGTGGCGGTGTCCCCGGACGCACCGCTGGACGCGGTAAAGGTGCTCTTGTCCGGCATCAAGGAGATGGGATTCGAGTTCACAGACCTGCGCCGACGCGCGGAATGGATGAAAGGGCAGTCGCTCGAGGTGCTCTCGGTAGATCGGGAAACGCCGCTCGCGAAGCTGATCCCGAATGGATGGGACGCGATGAGGCTTGGTCCCGGGCGGCGGGATCTGACACGCTTCGAGAGCGACGACGCGGATGGCCGAGAGGAGGCGACGCTGAGTCCGGGCGCGCTGCTGATCGCGTACCCGGTCGGTCGGCGTCCGCGGGAGATCTTCGCGTTCGAGGGGGGGCCGGAGGAGATTGCGCAGAAGGCGGTTGCGGGGATCGCCCGCGCCATCATCATCTTCGCAGTCGCCGCTTGCCTCCTCTTCATTCTCGTGTACATCGCCCAGATCACCGTGCTGCGACGAGCCTAGCATGCGGCGATACCTGATTCTGCTCATTTCCGCCGCGCTGGCCCTGCCTGGCTGCCACCACCGCGCGCCAAGACCCAACCCCCGGGTCAGCCCATCTGCGTCAGCCCCGACCGCGCCCACGCGAGTGCTGATCGTGCGCGAAGACGGCGATACGGTCTATGCGTCGGCGAAGGAACTCGCTCTCCTGATTTCTCACTTTGACGAGGGCTGCCAGATCACGCCCGCGGCGCGCTACGACGGCAAGGCGCTCCCCGCGTACTCCTGCGCGTTCTTCCTCTCCGGGCCGGACGGGTCCGACGCGCGGGAGCAGTTCGCCGCCGACCTCGCGCAGTACCAGGGAACGGCGGTGTGGGTTGGACCGGGGGTATCGGCGCTCGGGGATGACCGTCTGGCCCATCTTGGGCTGACTCCGGGAGGCGATTCGCCCGAGGAGGCGCGGCCGTGGATGCTGGATTACGGGCCGCAGCAGCACATCGAGCGGCTGGGCGTGCCGCCAATGGGTTACAGCGCGCATAGCTCGGCTGTCCTGGCTATCACCGGCGCCCCTGAGACATTCAGCGGCAGACGGCCCTTCCTGGCGGGGGAAGGGAAGCTCTGGTATGCCGCCACCGGCCCGCTGCCTGGCCAGGATCACTTCTGGAGTCGGTGCGTCTGGGCAGATGCGCTGCATGAGATTCTCGGATCGAAGCACGGCCCTTCACGCACGATCGTTCCCGTGCTGCGCGACGTACCGGTGTGGGTGAACGACCAGCAGGTCACCAAGGTTATCCGGCCCATTCTGGATGCGGGCGTGCCGGTTTCGGTGCTGGCGTCTACGAGCACGGGCGAGGCGCTGCTCGCCGACCGCCCGGCAGCGGTGCGTGGGCTGTCGCAGGCGGAGTCGCTGGGGGCGACCGTCACGCTCGCGGGCAGCGAGGGCGCCGAGCCGCGTGAGGAGTTGCATACCGCCTGGGAAGTCGGCCTGCATCCGCTCGCCTGGTCCGGGCCGTCGAGCGAGGATAGCCCGTTCCGCCTTCGGATAGCAGACGCGGAGGGCTCGCCGCCGTTCTCGGCAGGAGGGCTGCTGCCCGCGCCGATCGCCATCAGCGACGCCGGCTACATTGCCCCGGAGGACGCCGAGAGACTGAAGATGCTGGGCGCTGTGCGGGACGCTGTGGCGCTTGTGTCGCTGGGTCTCTGGGCGCCACCGGAGCCGTTCCTGAGGTTTCTGCAGGCTCGACGGGCGAGCGGCTGGCGCCTCGCCGACCTGCGCGATCTGGAAGCGCTCGTCTCCGATCCCCGCCGGATTACGGCGTCAGGAGGCGCGAGGGTGGTGCTGCCGGCGAAGGGACGGCTTCGGAAGACCATTCTGGGCCCCGACTGGCAGAAGTCCCACGAAGGCGTTGTGACGACGTCCAGCAGCGCAGAGCAGAGCGTCAAGGCCCCGGAGCGGTCTGTGGTTGTGCTGGAGCCCATCCGGGAGACTCGCAGCGTGCCGGTGATCAAGGGCGTGACGCTGGACCCATGGGC
>JBEKKD010000380.1:0-4862 GCA_050010895.1 Armatimonadota bacterium | reverse complement strand
GCTTGACCGGGGCCTGGTCGAAGGCCCCTATCCAGCAGGTGCCCAGTCCCTCCTCAGCCGCTTGGAGCGCGATGTGCTCGAGGGCGATGGCCACATCGATACTGAAGCAGGGCAGGCCGCAGGACATGATGTGGTCGGTGCCTTCGGCACAGGCCACGATCACCACTGGCGCTTCGCCCACGAAGGTCTGGTTGTGGGCTGCCAGCGCTAGCGCCTGTCGGGTCTGCTCGTTCCGGACGATGATGAAGCGCCACTCCTGGCGGTTGCTTGCCGAGGGCGCCAGCCGCGCGGCTTCAAGCACGCGCAGCAGCTTCTCATCCTCGACCGGCTTGTTCTGGTAGCGGCGCACGCTGTGCCGCGTCTGGATTGCCTGCATAACGGTCATGAACTCCTCCTGCGCTACTTAGCTATACACCCAATCGTGGAGAGTGAAACGCCTCCCTCTTGTATTGCAGCGCCGCACCGCTTCGCGGACGTACTCAACCACGGCCGGCTCGATGATGTTCAGGGGTCACGCATCCAGGCTCGCAAGGCAGAATGGCCACCGCGGGTGTTGAGGCAGCCCACGCTCCCTGAACCACGCAACCGCCCCTTCGCGCACCTTTCGCTCGAACGCCTTCCGGCGCGGGTCGGGCCTTGTGTGGGCCAAGGCGAGAGAAGTTGGCCTGGCCAGTATGGCGTAGATCTCGTTAGGATGGGTGGTGCTATCGGCGGCACCCTCGACGCTGGCGAACCGCAACCGCATGATTCGGATGCCGTCCTTCACCTCTTCCGACACGACGGCCATAACGTGTGATGGCTGGTCTACGTAGGGCGCAAAGATGTCATCCGCGGGCAGGGGACCCACTGGTGCCATCCCAGCCTCCCATGCGAGACAGGTCATGCTGCTGAGAACGCCGCTGGTCACCATCAGGACGGCTGCGACCGTTGCCAGCTTGGCGAAACCCATAGCTTGCTCTCTCCCTGTGCTGTGTCCGGCTCTGGCCCATTCGCGCGTGCCGGGGATCGCTGTGCCCATCATGACGGCGGGGCCGCCCTATCGGGTCTGACCAAGGCACGCAGGACCAGCTCCTTGGCTTCCTTCATAGTCAGGATTGCCTGTTCCACCTGGCTGAGGGGGAACTGATGGGTGAGGAGGGGCCGGACGTCCACCGAGCCGGAGGCGAGCAGGCCAAGCGAAGTGGGGAAATCGCGGCAGAATCCGAGTATCCCGAGTAGAGTCATCTCGGAGAGCGTGATGCGCCCCAAGTTGATCTCGTCCAGGACGTTCCCGGTGAAGCCGATGGGCATGAGCGTACCACCGGCCCGGCCCAGATCGACCATCTGCCAAAGGGTGTCAGGCCGGCCGACGGCTTCAATCACTACATCCGCACCTTCACCTCGTGTACATGAGCGAACGATGGCAGTGACGTCTTGAACGGAGGCGTCAATGGTCTCCTCGGCGCCAAAACGCTGCGCGAGCGAGAGCTTCTGCTCGTTGACATCGATGGCGATCACACGCGCGCCGGCCGCCTTGGCGACCTGGACGATCAGGAGACCGATGGCCCCAACGCCCAGCACTGCGACCGTGTCGCTGAAGCTTACCCCGCAACGCTTGACCGCATGCACCGCCACCGAGAGAGGTTCGGTCAGCGCGGCCTGCTCCAAGCTGACCCCATCCGGAAGCGGGAACACGAAACTGGCGTTCGCCAGCATGTACTCGGCAAACGCGCCGGGAGCGTTGTGGCCGATTATCTGAGGCGCCCGACAGAGGTTGTAGGCACCCGACTCGCAGCCGCGGCAGCGTCCACACAGACGGAAGAAGGTCTCCACAGCGACGCTCGCACCCACTAAGTCGGGCGATGCACCTGCTCCCACGTCGGCTATGGTGCCTGAGCATTCATGCCCCAAGATGATGGGGTATCCGATCATGGGGTGCTTCCCAAGGTAGCCCGATACGTCGGAACGACAGACGCCGCAGGCCGCGATCTTCACCAGAACCTGCCCGGCCTGCGGGGTGGGTTTGGGCACTTCCTTCATCTCGATCCGGCCCGGCTCCGAGCAGATTGCCGCCAGCATAGTCGCTCACCTTACTAAGAGTCCCGACGGCGGTGATACCCGCGGTCGGTGATCATCTTGTTCGCACCACGCGCGGTGCTGTCAGTCACTACGGCGCCGCTGGGATACCTGTGCACCCCAATAACCCTATGCGGGTACTCCTGGGCAGTCTCCTTCGTCTCCATGTAGCCGTTATCTCCGGCCACGACATTGCTGACTGCAGCGCGTGGCCGGTCTCGAACCGACGTCTCCGGTTTGCGCCGGTGTGCTACCTCCTGCACCACGCCACGCTGCATCAGTCAGTGTAGAGGAGTATGCCGCTATCCGCAAGTCGGATCGGACCACCTGAGTCTCGGCCATAGGCTCCCCATCCGCGACGGAACCCCGGACAGTGAATCTGAATCAGGAAAGGCGGTGGATGCCTCAGGCACAGGACCGGATATGGAAGAACCCAACAGACCTCACACTTCTTTCCCCTAATCGGCGCGACCCCAGAGGGCTTTCAGCCATTCCGGGGTTGTGTCGCGTCTCTGACGACCTGGACAAGGCGGAATCCCGCCCAGCGAAGTCCCAACCGAAGGGGTAGCCGGAGTCGGGGGGCGCCGGGGGCCGCGTGCGGGTGTCGAGAGCCGATTGGACCGGCCTGGGGAGTCTGACTTGCCTCAGGTAGGACTTGGGGCTAGGCGATCAGCGATCACGAAGCAGCACGGAACTGGGCCTCACTGAAGTGGGACAGAAATGGCACAGTCACGGGCTAGGCGCTCACATGGTGATCCTACGGGCCTTTGCCACACGCAAGCGGGCCCGCCTGGTTCTCTTTCGACAAGACCGCGAGGCGCCCGTGCTCCCATGCACAGGGAGGCTGGCTCCGCCTGGCGAAAGCAGTGAACCCTCCGGGGCTTCGACGGGCACGGATATGCGGCCGGCGGCACTCGCCAGCAGCAAAGGAGCGAAGCATGTCAGGATGTGCTGTGGTAGCGCTCTGCCTGTTGTCGCTGGCGGCCGTGGGAGCCGGTGCAGCGCAGCTTCCGTCGCCGGTGGTGCCTGAGGGACTGGGCGTGAACATCCACTTCACCGGCGCACCGGCCCGTGATCTCGACATGATCCGGGCCGCCGGTTTTCGGTTCATCCGCATGGACTTCGCCTGGGATGCGGTCGAGACACAGAGGGGAGAGTACGACTTCCGAGCCTACGACGAGTTGACGCACGGACTGCAGACGCGCGGTATCCGAATCCTCTACATCCTGGACTACAGCAATCCGCTCTACGAGTCGGAGCAAAGCGTTCGCACGGAAGAGGGCCGGAGGGCGTTTGCCCGCTTCGCGGCAGCGGCCGCGGCGCGCTACCGTGGACGCGGCATCCTGTGGGAGCTGTGGAACGAGCCGAACATCGACGGGTTCTGGAAACCGACTCCGAACGCCGATGATTACATGGCCCTGGCGAAGGTGGTGCTGCCGGCCATCCGGAAGGCCGATCCCCGCGCCCTGTGCGGTGCTCCCGCGACCTCCGGTGTGGACTTGGGGTTCCTGGAGTCCTGCTTCCGCCAGGGCCTGCTCGATCTGGTGGACGCGGTCACGGTGCACCCTTATCGGCAGGATCCGCCGGAGACCGTGGTGGCCGACTACGACAAGCTGCGGGCCCTGATCAAGCAGTACCGGCCGACCCGGCCCGGCCTGCCGATCATCTCTGGCGAATGGGGCTACTCAGCGACGTGGGAGGGTTTCGACCAGCGGCGACAGGGTGAGTACCTGGCGCGGGAGTTCCTAACGGATCTCAGTCTGGGCGTCCCTCTCTCCATCTGGTATGACTGGCACGACGACGGGCTGGATCCGAAGGAGCCGGAGCATCACTTCGGGACGGTGACGTGGACCTACGAACCGAAGCCGGCCTATCACGAGATGGCCCGCCTGTTCGGCGCCCTCGAGGGGACGCGATTCACGAAGCGCCTGCCCTCCGATCCGGCTGACTACCTCCTGCTTTTCTCACGCGGCCGCGATCGCACGATCGCGGCATGGACCATCGGAGCGGCCCACGAAGTCCCGATTTCGCCTGAGCGGCGCATCATGCTCACCTCCACCCCGACCTATGAAGCACTTCCTTTCGATGCGCCCAAGCGGTCGCGCGGGAAGTAGCTGACACGGTCTGCCGGCCTGGCGTGCTGGGCCTGTGGTGCTCCTAGAAGCCATAGCACATTATGATAGTCAAATGGCGATAGGCGAGCAAGAAAGGAAACAACATGACACCGTCCGATTCTTTGGGGTTGCCGCGGAGAGAATTCCTGCGAAGCGTCAGCGGTCTGGTTGCCGGTGCCTTTATCGCGAGGCTTACATGGGCCGATGACGTCCCAGAGAACACGAATCCGAGGGCGATCTCCGGTGATTCGGTTGAACCGAATTGGGACCAGCGTGTGATGATCACGGTCGGCCCCAGGCAGGCAGATCTCGTCGGCAGCACAGATCGAGCGATCCAGGCCGCAGTGGACTATGTCGCGGGACGGGGAGGCGGCACCGTCCACGTGCTGCCCGGCGCCTACCGATTGCGCAACTCGATCTTTCTTCAGTCGAAAGTCCGTCTCGTGGGGAGTGGGACAGACTCGGTGCTCTTCAAGGAACCGTCCGTCACCACGAAACTCATCGTGGACGGCGAACACTGGGATCAGGAGATCACCTTGGCCGACCCCAAGGGCTTTCAAGTGGGCGACGGCATCCGCCTCGTTAGCAAGGACCCCTACAGTCAGGGCACCAACATCATGCAGCGAACGGTGATCGCCTCTTCGGGCAATCGCCTCAAGCTTGATCGCCCCCTGGAGGAGAACTTCTTCCTCG
>JBEKKD010000379.1:0-4872 GCA_050010895.1 Armatimonadota bacterium | reverse complement strand
AAGTTCTTCGGACTCACCCGCGTGCAGGGGCTGCCCGTCAGTGTTTTCGCCTACCCCGGGCGCCCGGAGATCGTCCTCGAAGAGGGTGCAACGTATCGTATAGTTCGCGACAACCGCGATCTCGTCGTCCGGTATGACGACAACGCGCCCTACTTCCCGAAGTACCTGGAGAGCCCCGTCAAGTCACGGGAAGACTGGGACCGGTACAAGGCTCGCATCAACCGCGGGTGTGAAGAACGGTACGAACGTCTCCGTGCGAGCGCCGGGGAGCTTCGGGACAGCGAATTGCCGGTAGTGCTCGGGCTGCGCGGCTGTTGGGAGATCCGCTACTTCCTGGGGATGACCGAGGCCCTGTGCATGCTGCACGACGACCCTGGCTTCGTAGTCGATATGCTCGACTTCTGGTTCGGGCATCAGTGGGAGATCATCGATCGCGCCTGCGATCTCGTCGTGCCCGACGCGGTGTGCATCTGGGAGGATCTGGCATTCAAGAACGGGCCCTTCGTGTCTCCCGAGATGTACCGCCGGTTCTTCGCTCCCTACCACCGTGAGACTGCAAGGCGTCTGGCTGCCCGCGGCGTGAGGCATTTTCTCGTGGACTGCGATGGCAACATCGATATCATCCTGCCGCTCTTCCTGGAGAACGGCATCACCGGCACCTATCCGCTGGAGTGCCAGGCCGATGCCGATCCAGTGAAGCTCCGGCGGGCCTATGGGAAGCGCGTGCAGCTCATCGGCGGCATTGACAAGCGAGTGCTGGCCAGAGGGCGTGAAGCGACGCGAGCGGAGGTCGAGTACAAGCTCTCGCAGCTCATCCCCGGGAGCGGCTACCTGCCAAGCATCGATCACGCGGTGCCACCGGAGGCTCCGCTGGACAGCTTCAGATGGTATCTGGACTGCGTGCGGGAAACCTGGGCGAGGCTGCGATGAGTTCGCACGCGGCTGATGATACCGACGGGGGTCGGACGCGGGCCCGCAGGCGCGCCGAGACGCGCTTCCCGGCGCTCGAGCGCTACAGGCATAACCCGATCTGGCCCGCGCCCGATCCGCGAAGCGAGCTCTTCGAGCAGCTGTACCAGTGGTGGTCGAAGAAAGGCTGATCGGCAGACCGCGGCGCGACACGACAGGCCTGGCCAGGAGAGCTGGCCCGCGGAGAAGCCGGGAGCCGAGCGCTCGCGGGGCGCGCCCCTCTCATTGCTTTACGCCGCCCTCCTCGGTCAGTCTCGCCACATAGGCCGAGAAGTCATCGAGCATGCCGGCGACGTGTGCGGCCGCTTTCCTGATCACATCCACTCCCTTATCCGGATCGAGACGGGAGTCGGGCTGAACGTGCAAGCATTCGTGCGAGTAGTCATGTCCGACGACGCCGAGCTTGCGTGACTCTCGCGCCGCGCGCGGCTCCAGCTCAACTGCTGGCCGGTCGCCAAATTCGGCGACGGCGTTCCGGTTGGTATCGATGACCTTCCGAACCAGATCCTCGCGGCCCAACAGCCGGAGCGCGCCGGCCAGCAGCGCCGCTTCGCCTCCGCACTCGTTCGCCATCTCCCAACCGTCGGGCATGTCGGAGAGGCCGTAAATGGTCAGCACCGGGATGCCGTCCTCGCGGAAGACCTCGTGGGGGAATGTCCGCATTGCGTAGTAGTTCCCGCCGTGGCAGTTCCAGATGACGATGCGCTGAAGGCGGGCTCGCCACAGTCCCCTTACCACCCCTCTGAGGTACGTGACGAACTCGGCCTCGCGCACGCCAACTCCGCCCGGGACCGCATTGGTGCACCCTACCCACGAGAACGGGATCGCGGGAAGAACTGTGCCCCCGGTGATTCGGCCAAGCTCGCGGACGAGCGCTTCGTCGCAGTAGCTATCGGTCCCGAGGAGCAGATGCGGCCCGTGCTGTTCGATGGAGTAGATGGGCACGATGGCAATGTCGTTGCCTGCGCGCAGCGCGCGCTCGACATCCGAGGGGAACATCTCGAGGAGCATGGTGGCGCTCATTCCGCCCACCTCCACCCCCGCCACATCAGGCCGCGGGTGGTCCACCGCCTGGCGAGGAACTCGTTGTAGTCTCGCAGGCTGTCGACGAACGGAGCGAGAGCAGCCGCCGTCTTTCGCAGCGCCTCCTCCCCTCTCTCGCCTGAGAGACCCGGATTCGGCGGAATGGGATACCCGCCCGCCGGATAGGTAAAGCCGATCTGGCCGGATCGTCGCAGCCGCGCGAGTTCCGGCGGGAGTTGCGCTGGTGCGGTGCCGCCATCGAGCAGCCTTCTGTTTTCGCTGATGACTCGCTGCGCCAGGTCATGCTTGCCGAGAACGCGCAGCGCGCCGACGATCATGGAGTCCTCACCGACGCCATCAGCGCTGGCGAACGTATGGGTCGCTTCGCCAACGTCGATCCCGGCGGCGGCCACACCATGGTCCTCATAGAACTCCTGTGGGATATAGTAACACAGGTAGTCGAGATGGGTGATGAGCAGAACGCGCCGGAAGCCGCCGACCAGTGCGTCGTCCATGACAGCTCGGATGTAGCTGTTGACGATCTCCTCGGGGAGAGCGACGCTGCCCGCGCGATCGTAGGTGTGCATCGCGCTGCTAAACGGCGTGATCGGTAGTCGCACGCCGTCGACTTCCTCCGCGAGGAGCGCGGCGAACCCCTCGGCCAGGAAGCACCGCGCGCCCATGGGCAGATGCGGTCCAAGCACCTCCACCGACCCCACCGGGATGACGGCGATATCGCCTCCTTCCACGAGATACCTCTGGCACTCACGCGACGTCAACTCGAGTACGAAGTGCCCGTTCATTCATGCCTCCTCGCGTCATTACGCGATACTGAGAACTCCATCGCACACCTTCACTCTTGCCACCAGACCATGTCCCTCATGCGACGGTGAAAGCTCGCCGATTCCAGCAACCCCACGGCTCCGCTTGCCAGCACCGGCACGCCGTTCCACTCGCTGATCCGGAACCGCCGGGGAAGCCCGGGCGCCTGCGCGGCCACAACATGCACTGCCATCCGTCGTAGCGCCCGCCTCAGGAGATCCTCGCCTGCATCAGCCGCGCTGGACACTCGACTGCCCTCCGCCGCCAGGCATGGCCGGCCGCGCTCCATCACGTAGTAGGCCGAGGCCTGCCGCGCCGCGACCAGTGGCTCACCGGACGAGGCCGTGGGCAGTGCCTTCAGATCGGGAGTGAACACGTTCGCCGGATCGCACGCGTTCAGCACGATGATCTCGTCATCTCGCTGCCGCTGCCAGTCCCGGAGCGACTCTACCGCTTCCGGGAGCCCGAACTGCGCTCCAGGCAGCCCCTCCACGAAGTACCCGCGTCGCACCTCGCCCCGCATTTCCATCCGCTGCAGCCAGTGATACAGCTCAGACCACGTCCACGGGCATTCCTCACCCGCGAGGCAGTGCCGCGAGAGAATCCCGTATCGGAGCAGGAGCAGCCGCGCCCACGCCTCAACCTGCTCGACCGGCTCGACCGGCCGCCCCCACGAGGCCGTTCGTCGTACAAGGCTCCATCGCCCTTCCAGCGGCCGCACTGCCCGCAGGCGCGCTCGCACCACCCGTTTCGCATCCCGTATCGCCATCGGGGTCGGCATCCGCCGGACCCGCTCGTGCGCCCGCGCAGAAAGCTCCCCCTCCAGCGCGCTCAGCGGCCTGCGCATCTGCGGCAGTCGATGGCCCAGCAGGTTGCGCAGTGCCCCGAAGTTGTCGTTGGTGACAAACCCAGCCAGCGCCAGGTCGATCAACCCCTCCTGCACCCGAGTCGGAGTCAGGCCGAGCACGCGCTCCACGTCCTGCCGGAAACAGGCGCCTTCCTCCTTCATGAACTCCAGGATCTGCCGCGCGTTCGGCGATAGCTCCGTCTCCGGTTCGGCCTCCCCATAGAGCCTCGATCCCTCACCGCGTCTGATGAACGCTGCCTGCGCCCGCGCCAGGTGATCGCGCGATCCCTGCCCGATCCATACGAAATCGCCGGACTCGCACTGCTCGTCCAGCAGTTCCGGCGCATACCCGTTGACACGCTCCGGCAGCGACTCTCGCTCCCACATCCCCGCCGGCAGCCGGAACCCCCGCAACTGATCGAGGACCTGCCTCAGCCCCTCACTTCCGCTTGCCCTGTGCGCCGGATGCAGGTGCTGGTAGCGCGTCAGGAAGTCGGTGTAAGTGAAGAGCGACACCGGCTCCACCTGGCGCCGCAACACGGCCAAGCTCCGCCGGTGCAGTTCGCGAAGGTTCTCCCGGTCCGCCCACTGAACGTCGGCCGCGCCCTTGGTGAACTGCCCCCGCAATAGCGCACGCCCGCGCACCAGTTCTTCCAGCTCTTGCCGCAGCCACTCGTCGTCGAATGCGTACCGGCGGTCGATGTCCGCCGCGGTTGCGGGACCATGGGTGCGCATGAACCAGCGAAGGATCTCCCCCGACGCCTCCTCCCTCTCCCCGGCTCCCGTATCTCGTCGTTCGAACGCCGCGCGGTATGCATCGGCCGACTCTGTCGCCACCCATCGCCGCGCCGGCCCGGATGCGGTAGGTATCTCGATCTCCACGACGCGTCCATCCCGCGCCAGCTCCGCCAGCCACGCTCCCGCGTCGCCCTCACTGCGCTCGTGGATCTCCGCCGTGGAGAGGTCCCCGAGCATGAGCAGCGTCTGTGCGAGTTCTTCAGCGGACCGTGCTCGGAACCCCGTCGCGCGGTGCTGAAGCCGCGCATCCAGCTCCTCCAGCGCCTCCGGCTGCAACAACTCCGACAACCCCGTCGGCTGCTCGAGTACCTCGTCGAGCATCTCCTGGCTGAGGGCGAGCGCGTGCATCTGCTTCTCGGCCTTGGGCGCGTCCCACGAGTACATGTACGTCATGATGAAATCCGCGAGCAGCC
>JBEKKD010000378.1:0-4873 GCA_050010895.1 Armatimonadota bacterium | reverse complement strand
AGTGGCGTGGGGAATGCGCGGGTTCTTCTGGCAGCCGAAACGCCTCGGATGGCGAACGGCACTTCAGCGCTACCGCGTAGCGCTGAGCCACAGGCTGGAAGCCCATTCGGCTCCGCTCAGGGCAGGCTCTGTGCCACTGGGATGGTGCTTGGCGGGGGGTGGGGCGAGAGGGAGGGGGGTTCGAGGGCAGGCTGCCGGAGCAGCGCAAAGGACATGGCAGGAGGCGAGCTCCTGCCCTACAGGCTGGTCACTCCTCTCCCTTCGTCGCTTTCGTCTCCTCCTGCATTTCCTTTGCCAGTTCCATGACCTTCGACATCGTCTCTTCGCTAGGCGATCTTGCCGCCTCTCTTAGCGCCTGAACCAACCTGGTCAGTTGTTCCTTCACCCTTCTATTGATCTTTGCCAAAAGAAAGGAACAATCCGGATGCCAAAATGGCAGATTTTATCAGCCTTCTTGGCCTCTTGACCGTTCCATTGCCAATGCAAAGATCAATAATGCCGCTTTCAGCGTCCGCACCGAGCGCTTCCTCCAGCGTGTCGATCATTATGACATGGGCATCAACAGCGGCCGTAACGCGGTCTAGCCGCACAACCCGTCTGATTAGCCAGGCACAGCGGGCTATGAACAAAGCGCTGAGCGGTACGACCACGCACCCCAGCGGCGTAGACCAAGTGAAACTCATTACACATACGGACGCCAGAAGCAGCGCCAGCCCCAGGAACAGCGACCTTCCGCTCTCGATCCAGTAGATCACTCGCGTCAGCAGTCGCCGTTCACTGCCCGAGGTCTCCACAAGGGACGCTATGGAGAGCGCCGCGTAGAGCAGCACAATGAAGGCAGCCGCAAGCAGTGATGCTGCAACTACATGGGTGGCATGTGGGCGGCCAGTCCCCAGATAGAGAATCAGCCCTGCGAAGGCGAATCCACAAAGCAAGGTCGCCACCGTCAGGTGAGCGTTCGTCCCCTCTACGGTCGGCATGTCTCTACGCGAACGCCGGACAGCGCCGACCAGGTCCACGTCAGGCCTCTTTTCCGGCTTCGTCATTCTGGCCCCCTGTTCCCGGCCCCCTACTGCTCCAGCTATCCATCATCGAAGCTTGATCCGCAGGGAGGGGTCGGCCGTTCTAGTAGAGCGCGGCGACGAGGTCGTGCAACGCGAGGAACACCATCATGTTCCGGAAGTAGTCGGTGATGTAGTAGTTGCCCCCCGTGTAGCCAGCGTAGCTCCCGACAACCTCTCGGACCAGGCCGGTGCGCTCGATGCGCTTCAGATAGGAGTCTATAAGCGTGGGTGTCATGTCTGGAAGAATCTGAGAGATGTCAGCGCCGGTGTGTGTCACATCAGGCTTCTTCAGGGCATTTTCAGCATCAAACTTCGCATTCCGCTGGAGGGAGTAGAGAGCGGAAGAGATGCGGATTTCCGGCATGCTGAGACCCGAAACAAGGTCCAGGTACTCCTGCGCGTTCTCGCGGTAGGCGGCGCCCTCTGCGGTACGTAGCAGTATACGAGCGTACAGTCGCAGGTTCTCTTCCGCTGCGGTTCGCTGTGACTGCTCAAAGGCTCGGCGGACAATGTCGAAAAACGATTCGGATTCAAGGTACTCGTGGTCGATCTTGGATGCGTCAAGTTTGGCTGCCTGATTTCGCAACTCTTCGAGGAGGGCGTTGAGTCTTCGGACCGTGATGTTCGCGCCGCGCGTGCCGATGAGCGTGTCGATGGGCGGCCCTACGATGGGGATCAGCTGTATTGCGGCGCGCAAAGCACCTAGCTGCGCGTAGTACTCGGACCAGTCCTGCTCAACCCGAGCCAAGAGTCCGTCCGCCTTAGAGTGGAGTTCCATGATCTGCCCTCAAACCCTGATATGCGCTTTTTCGTCCAGTATCTCCTGAACCGTGATGGGGAGGATTTCGAGGTTGTGTTCGCGGGCGGCGCGTTTGATTTCGAGGTGGGCGTCGCGGGTGTAGTCAAAGGCGATGAAGAAGCCCTTGTCGCGGCGCTGGCGCTGCATGGCGGTTTCGAAGGCGTCGATGTCGGGTCGGCCGGCTTTGTCCTTCTGCTTGACCTGCACCGGGAACCAGCGGTCGGCCGCGCCGAAGAGGTCGTAGCCCTCCTGCTTCTCTTTGACGGCGGCGACGGAGTAGACGCGGCCGTCTATGCCCATGTCGCCGACCTGCGCGCGGTTGGCGATGGCCTGGCCGTTGAGGATGACGGCGTTGAGGGCGGTGACCGCCCAGTTCTCGAACTCGAACGGAGGATACTTGTGGAGTTCTTCGGCGGTCTTCGGAAGGTCGCGCAGCCAGAAATCCTTGCCTTCTCGCAGGTGGCAGTCTTTGGTGAGTCGCCGGCCCATGACGCGACAAGCGGTTGGGCTGATGTCTACTCCGATCCACTTGCGTTTAAGCAGTTGGGCGGCAACGAGGGTTGTGCCGCAGCCGCAGAACGCGTCAAGTACAACGTCGCCGGGGTCACTTGAAGCGCGGATGATGCGGTCGAGCAGGACGAGGGGCTTCTGGGTGGGGTAGCCCAAGGACTCGTCGGATTGGCTTTGGATGGGCGGGATGTCGGTCCAGATGCTATCGACGGGAACGCCTTCCTGCTCGTCCAGGTAGCGCTTCAGGCGCGGAACCCCTCCGGGCTCGGACTGCACGATCAGACCATCGGCATGCGCCTTCTCCATTCGTTCCTTCGTCCATCTCCACACGCGAGTGACGCCGAGGAATTCGTATGTGAGGTGCGGCCTGTTCTTGTTGGGGTTTGTGAGATCGGCGAGCTGGTATCGGCGACCGGTCTCGGGATCGCGGAACCGGTAGAAGCCCTCGATGTAGTCTTTGTCAAGCGGGAGGTACTGGCGGTTGAACGTGTGCTTCTTCCCCTTGGCATAGAAGAAGATCGAATCGTGATTGTTCGGGAAGGAGCGAAACGCGAGGCCCTTGGCGTTGGTCCGCCGCCAGATGATGTGCGTGTTGAAGGCATCGGCACCGAAGACCTGATCGAGCATGACGCGGACATAGGCGTCGGCGTGCCAGTCGCAGTGATAGTAGAAGCTGCCAGTGGGCTTCAGTGCGCGGTAGAGCTCCATGACGCGGGGCCGCATCCAGTGGATATAGTGCTCGACCGCGCCGAAGCGGTCGTTGAAGGCGCGCTTCTCCTGGGTGTCGCCCCAGAAGACCTCGTAGTTGCGGTTGCTGTTGAAGGGCGGGTCGATGTAGATGAGGTCAACGCAGGCACCGGGGAGGTCGCGCAGCTTCTGGAGGTTATCGCCGCAGTAGATGAGTTGGGTTTGGGTCACTGATGCCCCTCGCGCTGCGGGGTGTGTTCTGTGGTTGTAGTCAGGGTACCTGCTGGGGGGCGCTGCACCCGCCCCCTGGGGGAGAGAGGGGAGAGGGGAAACGCGAGGAGTCGGAGGGAACGGCCAAGGCACGGCCATCCGCAGATTCCGCCGATTAGCACAGATTGCGGCGGCGATACCGCCGACACGGCAACGGGAAAGCACCTCAGCGCTGCTATGCAGCGCTGAGGTGCGCAATGACAGTTGGGGCCCCCGATGGCACTCATCCCCTAAAACGGTGCTCCTGGCTGGCGCTCCGAGGAGCTGGACAAGAACCAAAACAGAGGAATCGCCGCTCAAAGGGGGGAAAAGCTGGTTGACAAGGGGGATCCTGGCTCACACCCTACTACTCCGAGGAGACGCTCCCGATGGCAGTTGCTCAGGGCGTGCTCGACGAGCACAGGCTACTGGAGGAGTCTGCGCGCCGGGTACTGGAGAATGCCCCATTGGGGGAAGGGAACGCGCGGTTCGTGGCGCAGCAGACGTCGCATCCGAACACGGGGGCAGATCGGCGTAGGGAGACGGCGAAGGGTCAGCATCCCTTCGCCACGATCATCTCCTGCTCCGACTCGCGCGTCCCGGTGGAGCTGCTCTTTGACCGCGGCATTGGCGACCTTTTCGTGGTCCGTGTGGCCGGCAATGTGTGCGGCGCCACACAGATCGGGTCGGTAGAGCACGCGGTCGAGCACCTCGGGACGCCTCTGATCGTCGTCATGGGCCACACCAAGTGCGAAGCTGTGGCCGCGGCAGTTGACGGCGCCGAGGCGCCCGGCGATATCTCCGGGATAGTCGATCTCATCCGCCCCGCGGTGGCAAGAGCGCGTGAAGGCCAGTCGGGTCTGGCGCGCGACACGCTCGTTGCAGTGACGGTCCGAACGAATGTGTGGCAGAGCATAGAGAACCTGCTAACGAAGAGCCAGATCGTGCGCGAGGCGGTGAAATCCGGACATGCCGAGATAGTGGGCGCCGTCTACGATATAGAAAGCGGGCGGGTGGAATGGCTGGGACACCACACCGACCAGGGGAAGCTGCTCCACCTCGGGTCTTGGGGCGCCGCAGCCGCGCCGCTAGTGCCTGCAGGGGGCACCGTCTCCCCTCCCGCTGGCTTCGTCCAGGCAAGACGGGATCTCGCCAGGAGAAGCGGCGCCAGCTATCTCGTCGGGCTCGCCCGCAGGGCGCGGAAGCGACGCTAGGCGGCAGGGGCGTGTGCCTGTGCTATCGGGTCGGGAACGGCTCGCGAGGTTGGCTTCAGGGCCGCGGTTCCGACCGAGGTGGAGGCATGGGTACGGGCCTCCTGGACGCCGCGGTCTGGCGCATTGAGCCCATAACTGTGTCGTATGGATTCAGTCCGTGGATGCACGACTCACGTCGCGTACTCGGTCCAAGACGTGGGCGGCATTGACCACTGGCTAGGAGGTGGCGCAGCAGCGGTTGGCCGGCAGATCGGCAACCTGGTCCTGCAGGCCACCGAGGATATCCGCCCGGTGGCTACGCCCCGCAAAGCGTCCGCGCTCCCAATCGGATGCGGGTGTTGGACGGAACA
>JBEKKD010000377.1:0-4881 GCA_050010895.1 Armatimonadota bacterium | reverse complement strand
AGCCGCACCGGATGACCCGGTACGCGAGAGAGCTGGCCGCGGCGTTCCATGGTTTCTACACCAACTGTCGTGTCCTTGGCGATGATGCCGAGCTGACCAGAGCGCGGCTGGCGCTGGTGCTGGCGGCGCGCACGGTTCTACGCATCGTGCTGGACACGATCGGGGTATCGGCGCCGGAGCAGATGTAAGCCGCTTGGTCCGGCGAGCGCCGGCCCGAGCAAGGGTGGGGGATTGAGCCAGTCACGCCAAACCGAGGTGAGACCGGACGCAGCCGCTTTCCCTTCATGGGATGCCGGCGTGCGCGCTCTCCTCGCCAAGGCCGACGACATCCTGCCCAGGCAGCGCGCCTCGCAGATCGCCGGCCTGCCCGCCCTCGCATTCGATCTCGTCGCCGGCGGACGCGATGATCGCCGGGTCGCGAAGGCCGCCGCCGACCTGGATGGAGTGCTTCCCGGCTGGGTGGAATCTGCCGCGGATGCAGTCGCCGACGCCGCGCAGCGCGGCCTCGACCCGCACTTCCAGGCGCTCTGCGCTCTCTTGGGCCGTCGCCCGATCGGCCGCCCCGAGCGCCTGCTCTCGGTCGTCCGCTCATGCCCGAGCGCATCCCGTCTCTGGGTCCTGGTAGCCCTCTCTGGCACCGACACCGCTCCGCTTCGCGAATCCTGGCTGCAGGTCCTGCGTCACTGGATCGCCTTCGACGACTGCGCAGGCGACCCCGCGGCCTGGTTCGCATTCCTGCGCGGATGCTTCGGCGGCTGGTTGAGCTGGCAGGATTTCCGCGACTGCGTCGTCCAGGGAAGCGTGCTCAGCGCCGCTGGCGGAGAAGACAGCTATCGGCCCGCCCTCGACCGGCTCGGGCTGTGGCAGCATCCGGCCTTTGCTCGTTGGTACCGCCAGATCGTCTACGACATCAGCCACCAGCCCGATGCCCGCATCAGTTGTGGCGTCGGCGGCTGGATCAGGGACTTCCCCGGCGAGGAGTACCTGCGCGACGCGCTCGACGAGCTGGACCGGAAGCCGGACTCGTGGTGGCCGCTCCACGTGCTGCGCTGGCTCTCCATCCCGGAAGATGAGATTCCTCACATTCAGGAGCAGTTGAGCTCGCGATCCCCGCTCGCGCTCTCACTGCTGTGCCTGGTGTGCCACGACATGTGCGATCACGTCGCCGCCGTCACGCGAGTGCCCTTCCATCGGGAGGTGATCGAGTGGCTCAGGACCGCCGGGCCATCGGCTCCCCTCGACCTGGAATGGGCCGAACGGGTGCTCGAGCCCTGGGCGGAGCAGGCGGCCGAGCATTTCATGATCGCCGCGGGCGCCGTCTGCTCGACTGAACCGCCAGTCGACTTCGCCGGATCCGAGCAGAGCATGCTGCGCCGTCGCGAGTTCATCCGAGAGCACCTGATACCCGACTTTGATTGCGTGATGGACAACATGTTCTACCTCCACGCGCTCAAGCGGTCCCATCACGCGCTTATCCTCGAGCAGGCTGCCCACGGCACCCCTGCCGCCATCCGCGCTCTCACCCTGTGGCCGGAGCAGTCCGATCAGGCGGCACCCGTCCTTTTCCACCTCTCGCGCTCCGGAAAGAAGAAGGTAAGCGAGATCGCGCAGTGGGCCCTCGAGGTGCTGCAGGAACGGAGCGGCGTCAGCAGCCTCGCGCACCTCGAGAAGCGAGTCGACCTGGCTTCCGCGTGGTCGGACGCCGGGCTGGAGGGCAGGGCGGCCCGCACCTGGTGGGATGTGAGCGGCTACCACGTCCGGCTCTCGGTCGCCGGCGGGCAAGTCAACCTGGTGCCGTATTCGGACAGCCGGCGGCTCAAGTCCATGCCTGCCGCGGTGAGGAAGGACCCTCAGTACGAAGATATCCGTCTCGCCCGAGCCGATCTTGCCAGAAGCTACCGCTATTTCCGTCGCCGTTTCGAGCAGATCATGACGGAGGGCAGTCCACCTCTGACGGGGCGCGAGTTCTCCGTACTGATGGCAAACCCGGTGGTGCGCTCGCTCGTGACCCGCCTCGTCCTCTGGGTGGACGGCGCGCCGTTCCTCTGGTCTCTCGATGATCCGCTCGCAGACTATTCGCCGCCGCAGGAGCTCGACGGGGCCGGCGCCATCTCGGTCGCCCATCCCGTGGAGTTGTCCGAGGCGAGAGCCCTGAGCCTGTGGCAGCAGAAGGTGATCGACGAGAGGATCGCTCAGCCGTTCAAGCAGGTTTTCCGGGAGGTGTACCTGCCGGGCGAGGCCGAACGCACTACCTCCGCGTGCACGCGCTTCGCCGGGCAGCCGCTCGTGGCGCGCCGCGCCTTCGCGCTGCTGCGCGGCCGCGGCTATTCGCCCCGGGACGGTGACGCCACCAAGCTGTGGCCGGCCTACGGCCTGCGTGCTCACGTCGAGTGGGCGAGCCCCGAGGACGACGCAGGCAAACAGCTCGGCGTCAGCACCGCCATGCCGGTGACCAGCCGCGCCGTCTGGTTTGAAGATGACCGCGGGCAGGAGATGCTTCTGGCATCGGTGCCGGCCGTGGTGTTCAGCGAAACGATGCGCGATGCCGACCTCCTCGTCTCCCTTGCCGCCGCAGGCGAGCTGGGCTTCAGCTCCGAGGAGACGCGCCGTCTGCGAGCCACTCTGGTGCGCTACCTCGCCCGCGCCCTGGGCCTGACAACCATCTACGTCAGCGAGGACGACGCGCACGTGATCGTGGAAGGCAAGCGGGCGATGTACCGCGTGCATCTCGGCAGCGGTTCCGTGCTGCTCGAGCAGAGCCGCCGCCACCTCGACCTTGGGTCGCTGCGCGGCCAACCGCTGGAGGCGCTCGTCTCCGAGAGCATGGACACGTTCACCGCCCGCATACTCGGCATCATCGGTGCGCTCTCCCACGACGATCAGATCGACGAGCCGGGCTTCCTGAGCCAGCTTGCGTAAGCGGCCTCCTGCTTCACAGCCGCCAGGCGGCCTCTCACCCCCGGCCGTGTATGCTATAATTCCCACTGCAATGGACCTCCGCAGCCGGATCATCGTCGCGCTCGATTTCCCCAGCCTCCCACGCGCTCTCGAAGTCGCCGCTCCTCTCGCGCCACGCGTGGGGATGCTCAAGGTCGGCCTGGAGCTGTTCACCTCCGCCGGCCCGGCAGCGATCGAGCAACTGCGCGCCCTCGGCGCCGACGTATTCTACGACTCCAAGTTCTACGATATCCCCAACACCGTCGCCGGCGCTGCGGCGGCCGCCGGCCGCCTCGGCGTCCGCATGTTCAATGTCCATGCCCTGGGCGGGCGGGCGATGATGCAAGCCGCGAAGGAGGCCGCGGCGCGGAGCGCGACCGAGGCCGGCTTCCCTCCTCCGCTGGTCATCGCGGTGACCATCGTTACCAGTCTCAATGACCACCAACTGCAGCATGAGATCGGGATGGCCGAGCCCTCGGCCCAGACTGTGCCGAGACTGGCGCTGCTGGCGAAGAACGCCGGACTGGACGGGGTGGTGGCCTCAGTGCACGAGGTGCCGGAGATCAAGCGGCTCTGTGGAACGGACTTCATAGCGGTCACCCCGGGGATACGGCCGGCGTGGGCGGAACGAGGCGATCAGGCGCGCATCGCGACCCCCCGCTCAGCGGTTGACGCGGGGGCCGATTACCTGGTCATCGGCCGGCCCATTACGAGAGCTGATGATCCCGGCCATGCGCTTGAGCGGATCGTCGCCGAAATGTCGGAGCAGCGACACAATGCCGCGCCGAGGGAGTAGGTGAGAGAGCGTGGAGAGCGAACTGGACTTCCTCCTCGGTAGAGCGATAAACAGCCTTCCGAAACTTGAAATCCTCGTTCACTTCCAACAGGAGGGCAGCAGCGTTCGGAGTCCGGCCGAGATAGGAGTGCGGCTGCGCAGGCCGACGGGCGAGATAACGACCGCGCTCGAGGAGCTCGCCCATGCCGGCCTCGTGGATCGGTTCGCCCTCGGCACAGGTCGCCGTGTTCTCTATGGCGCACGCAATGACACCTATGTACAGCAGGTACTGCAGGTCTTGTACGCACGCTACCAGGACCCCGACGCGCGCCGCCAACTGCTCCAGCACGCGCTCGGGCAAGGCGGCAACGGCGACTCCGATTCATAGCGCTCGTCGCTCGTCCCTCCGCGTTCGGGGGCGCGCGTGACGCCCGGCGCCACTGGCACGCGCGGCGAGCCCGCCGGCCGCGCCGCGTTCCGGCAGGAACCGGATCGCCTCGTCCTCTCCAACCCCCTCGTCTCCCTCGCCTTCTCGTCATCCGACGGCGCGGTTGTATCGCTCTATGACCGGCGCGCTCAGACCGAGCTAGTGGACTTTTCGGAGGCCTTCGCAGACGGCGTGCTCTGGCGCTGCCGCGTGCTGTCAGCGGACGGACAGTCGGTGGCGCTCACGAGCCGCAACTGCGCGGAGTTCAGCCATAGCATGGAGGCCGACCCCGGCGGCGGCATCAGGCTTCGGTTCGTCTGGAGCGGACTGCGGGCCGGCGCCGAAGCGGTTGATGGCACGGTCACCGCCTCGATCTCCTTCCCCGCCGGCGGCTCCACCGTCTGGATGGACCTCACGGCACAGATCCCGGGCCACCTGTTGCTCGATTCGTTCGACTTCCCGTGCGTCAGCGCATTGGGGGCCGCTGATCTGCTCAGCGACGAGGCGCTGTTCCTCCCGCTCTCCAACGGCGTGCTGGTGAGCGAACCGCGCGCCGCGCTCTCCCGGCGAGGCGGGACCGGCGCCTGCGAGGCCATCTACCCCGGCCCGGCGTCAGTGCAGTTCTGCGGCTTCTCCGTCGCCGACCGCAGCACTGTCTGGCTCGGCAGCGGAGACAACTCCGGCGCCCGCAAGTCCTTGGCCGTGGAGAGCTCCCCCCTCTCCGGCCGCATTTCTCTACGCA
>JBEKKD010000376.1:0-4893 GCA_050010895.1 Armatimonadota bacterium | reverse complement strand
TACCAGGTGGACGAGATCCGCAATCGCTGGATCACGAACGAAGGAGTCGGCAGGCTCTACCACTTCGCCGTCACCGTCGCCACACGCGCCGACCTCTACGAACTCTATCTCCGGTCGGAGACCATGGCATGGCACCTGGGCAGAATCGACGTGAGCGGATAGGAGCAATGCCCGAGCTTTCCAAAAAGCCCAGACGCGTCTACGCCCACATCCGCCTCCACGGCCTCCCCGCGGCCGTCGAGGCCCGTGCGCTTTCGCCGAAGGCGAAACGCACGCAGGCGGTCGGCGAGTCGGGCCGTTGCGTCGGTACTTCAGCGGCGCCGTCGGCTGCGCCGCCGGCCGGAGTGCCGACGCCCCTCCGTAGTAGCACAGCCGCCTCCCCTGTGCACGTGACGCGCGCCCCCGTCGTCCTCTGCGACGAATCCGGCCAGCGCGTCATCAGCGCCTCCCCGGGCGCCATGCGCCGCGGCGTCCGTCCCGGCCAGTCTCTCTGGGAAGCGCAGCGCCACTGCCCCGACATCACCGTCGCCGATGCCGACCCGGAGAAGTATCAATATCACTGGCAGCGAGCCATCGAGATCTGCGGCGACTACTCGCCCTCGGTTCACCGCGGCTGCGGTGGTCAGAACGCGCATGATATCTCCCTCGATCTCACCGGAACCGAGCGGCTCTTCGGCCCCGCGCGAAACGTCGCCCAGGAAATCCGCAATCGCCTCCGCGTCGAGGTCGGCGTGCTCGCCTCCGTCGGCCTCGGCCCCAATCGCACGGTCGCTTTGCTCGCCGCGGATTCGACCCAGCCCGGCGAGATCAGAGAGGTGTTCGCTGACGAGGCCGTCGAGTTCGTCGGCAACCTCCCCATCTTCGCCCTCCCCGGCGCCGACTCCGACCGCATCGCCCGCCTCGGCCAACTCGGCATCAAGCACGCCAGGGACCTCGCCAAGCTCCCTCCGGACGCGGTCGAGCGCGCCCTCGGTGACTGGGGTAGAAGGCTGTGGGAAGTCGCGAACGGCAATGATCCCGAGGCAATGACCGTGGCCGAGTCTACCATTCAGCCCGCGCACCACGCAGCCGGTCAGCCCGACGGCGACGTCTCTGGCGAGGCAGATCTCCGTCCCTCATCCGATGCCCGAGAGCGAGTCCACACCGCGCTCCGTCTCGCCGCCGAACAGGCCTCGCGTGCCCTCCGTCATCAGGGCCAAATCGGCCGGCAGATCGCTATCGAGCTGGTCTTCCGCGACCTGCGCGTCGTCGGCGCCCGCCGCACCCTCAGGCAGCCGACCCGCTCCAGCGAAGTTGTCTTCTATGCCGCTCGGGATTTGCTCGACAAGATCAAGCTCAGTGGTCGGCTTGTCCGCCGCGTCCGTATCCGCATTGCCCGGCTGACCATCGCCTCCGACGGCGGCCAACTTCCCCTTCCCCTCTTCGAGCGCGAAACCCGCCGCGAACGCCTCGCCGAAATGGTCGAACGCGTCCGTGACCGTTTCGGCGAAACCGCCCTCCAACGCGCCAACGTCGCCGAACTCACTCGCCGCTAGGCCATACACCAGTGGCGTGGGCTTGCCCGCCTCTGGAGGGTTTGCCGCTCGCCTGCGAGCGGTAACCCCAGCCGCGCAAGCAAAGCGCGCGGCAAGCGTTCGCCCCGACAGGGGCGACAGAGCATCTGCGCAATCCGCGCCCAATCCGAGCCTGCCCTACCGAGCGAAGCCGAATGCGTAATCTGCGTTCCGCCGTTCCCTCCGACCCCTCGACTCTGGCAGGACCTCCCCTCCCGCCCCACGAACTCATCCCCACCATGCACATCATCTCCCTCTCCTTCGATGACGGCATCATGCCCTCGGCCATCCGCACCGCCGAGATCTACGAGCGCTTCGGCCTCCGCGCCTGCCTCAACGTCCTCGCCGCCCCTGAAGCCCTGATCCCCGCGCAACTCGAATGGGGCGCCGACCGCGGAGACTGGGTCCTCTGGAATCAGCTCGAAGCCCGCGGTCACGAGATCATGCCCCACGGCTACAACCATGCCAACAAGGCCGACATCCCCCTCGAGCAGGCCAAAGCATCCGTTCTCCGATGCCTCGACATCTTCGATCGGAAGCTCGATGGCTTCCGCCGCGACCAGGCCGTTTTCAACTTCCCCCACAATGCCTCCACCCCCGAACTCGAGTCATGGCTTTCCACCCAGGTCCGCGCCTTCCGCACTGCCGGCGGAGGAATCAATCCCCTCCCATACCGCGGCATGATCAAGCTCACCACCACCGGCTCCGGCCCGGAAAACTGCGAAGAGCACCTCGATCGCGAGATCGACGCGCTCCTCTCACAACCCGCCGGCTGGCTCATTTACAATACCCACGCCCTCGACGATCAAGGCTGGGGCCCCATCCGCGCCTCCTACCTCGAATCCCTCCTCCCTCGCCTCCTCGCAATCGAAACCGTCCGCGTCCTCCCTACCGCCGCCGCCCTCGCAGAAGCCTACGCCTGAGCGGCCCCTGTGTCATTGCGAGCCGCCTCGGCTCCGATGGAGGCGAGGCGCGCGTGGCAATCTCGTCGTTGCCCGTTACGTCGGTACTTCGGCGGCGCAGCCGCGTCTCAAACAGCGCGCCAACCAGTGGCGTGGGTATGTCGCGAATGATAGTGAGCGACTACCCGCGTTCGCCCCGGAGGGGCGACAGTACATTGGGCAGGGGCTTGCCCCTGCCGTCCCTTCAGAGAGCATCTGCGCAATCTGCGCCCATCGGAGCCTGCCCTGAGCGAAGCCGAATGGGTGATCTGCGTTCTGCCGTTCCCGGAGTTTACCCTGAGCGCAGCGAACGGGACTCTTCGCCTCTGTGTCCATCCCTAGCTGCTGCGTCGTCCCCTCTCCTCCACCCTCCACACATCCCCCTCCCCCACTCCCGCCGCGCGCATCTCTTCCTCCGTCGCGTACCTTTCCCCCCTGCACCCCACCTGCGACGGATGATGCGCATCGCTCGACACCGCCAGCTTGCACCCCGCCTCCAGCGCCTTCCCGAACAGCCACCGCGCCTCCTCCGGCGCCTGCTTCAGATAGCGCGGGTTGAACTCCATCGCCATCCCCGCCCGCGCCGCCGCCTGCGCCGTCGCCGACCACTCCGCCCCATCCACCGCTTCGATCAGCTCCGCCCATTCATGCGGCCACATCGGCACGCCGAACGGATGCACGATCACGTCGCCGATCCCGCTCTCGATCGCACCATTCATCAGATCGAAGATCCACCGCACCATGCTCTTCACATCTGTCTTCCGCCGCCGCTCCACCCCCGGATCGAACAGGTGGCTCGCCGCGATCAGCACATAGTCCAGCCCGGCCGCGTACTCCTCGTCTATCGACACCCGCGTCGGCGTCTGCATATCCGCTTCGCAGCCGACATAGATCCGTAACCCGTCCATCTCTCGCGGCAGCAGTTGCCTCACCCTCCCGGGCCGCCCCCGGTGCTCCGGGAGATATACGTGATCGCTGAGCCCGATCGCATCCAGCCCCGCCTCCTGCGCCGCGATCACCATCGCCATCGGCGCCGCGTCGATATGCCCGCAGTCCGATAAGTTCGTATGCACATGCCAATCAGCCCGGATCAGACGAGACAAAGCCCTCTCCCCAGCCGCGCAAGCCCGCGGCGGACCAACCGGACCGCCGCTCAGCCCGCGGCGAGCGTTACAAACACACGGGGCCCCAACGGGGCCCCTTCACCTCACCCTCTTCTCTTCTCGCGCCCGCGCCCCCTCCTGCCCCTTCCCGCTGCCTTGGTGTTTCGGGACTTCAGTCCCGAAACCAGCCGTCGCGGCCGCTGCGTCGGCACTTCAGCGGCGCCGTCGGCTGCGCCGCCGGCCGGAGTGCCGACGCCCCTCCGTTCGCCCCGCAGGGGCGCCCCAGAGCATCTGCGCAATCCGCGCCTGATCTGCGTAATCTGCGTTCAGCCGTTCCTTCCGACTCCCCGCTCCTCCCCCTCACAACAGGACCCGCCCCTCCGCTCGCCGAAGGAACCTCCATGCCCGGCTTCGACCCCAAGCTCCTCGTCGAGTACCTCCGCCGCAGCTACCACGCAGTCGACGGCCTCTGGTTCGTGACGACTGAGGAAGAGCACGGCTTCGACCACGCCCTCGACATCGATCGCCGCGTCTGGTCAGTGGTCGCCAAGATTCAGGCGCGCAAAGCCCGCGAGCTGCTCGGCGCCGACACCAACTCCCCCGACGATCTCGCCCGCTGTTTCACCCTCAAACTCACCGCCGACGGCCACATCTTCCGCGCCGAAATCCATCGCGACGAAGTCCGCTTCCTCGTCACCCAATGCCCCTGGCTCGAGCTCCTGCGAAAGAGCGGCCGCCAGCACCTCGCCGCCCGCATCTCCCAGACCATCTGTCCCACCGAAGGCAACGCCTGGGCCACCGAATTCGGCGGCGAGTACGACTTCCGCATCCCCGCCATGTCCTGCTCCGGCGACTCCCGCTGCTCCCTCACCTTCGTCAGGAAGACCGCGTAGAGCGACCTGCCCGCGTTGCGCCCGTACCTCGCGTTGCGTCGGTACTTCAGCGGCGCCGCTGAGGCTGCGGCGTTGCTTTGCAGCCGCCGCTGAGGCTGCGCCGCCGGCCGGAGTGCCGACGCCCCTCCGCTGTGGCGGCCCTTTACCTGTCATCCTGAGCGAAGCGAAGGATCACGCCGTTGTCATATCATAATCGGCGTCCGCCCCGCGGACGCCACTCCCGGGGCGGCTCCGTGCAGTTCGGAACGCCCCGAAAGAGATGCCGCTAGCAGTTCAGCGGCATCTCCGCAATCTGTGGACGGCCGTTGCCGGCTCCCTCCCCTCTCTACTCTCTCCTCTCCACCCTCTCGTCCGCCAGGGCGGGCGTCGCCTCCCTCAAGTACTTCGCCGCATCCTCCGGCGT
>JBEKKD010000375.1:0-4899 GCA_050010895.1 Armatimonadota bacterium | reverse complement strand
AACCGCTACTTCGCTCTCCTCGACGAAATCATCTCTTCCGTCGAGACGCAGTTCCGACAATGGGCGCCACCGAATGCTGTGCTACGCAGACTATGCGCACTTACATAAGACTCTGTGTATAGTAGCCGGTGCAGGATCTGCCCCGCCGCGACTCCCGCGGCCCGCGCCCGCTGAATGGTGAGTTCGCGCTGGCGCTCATCCTCCGCCGCCTCCCGGCGCCTCCGCTCGAGTTCGCGTTCGGCTTCCTCTTTGCGAGCCGCGGCAGCGACCTCGTCGTCCCAGGCTTTGGCCCTCTCCCACCAATGAAACTGTGTCGCCCACCGAGAGAAATAGTGAGGCGTCTTGTCCCTCGCGAGACCTTCATGTTTGTGATGGTCGCCGGGGCGAAGCCGGTACGCTCGAAAGGCACCGTCGACAGTCCGCCCCGGCCCCAGCTGCCGGAAGATTTCGAAGGCCAGAAACTCCTTCTCGGTTTCGCCCGGTTGGCGTTGCCAGAGGCGGCGATCCTCAGCCATCTATCACACTCCGCCTGCCGGCCCGCGGACCCCTCCCAACACCCCAGGGCCGGCGCGCCCTGACCCATTCAGCCTGCTCGCGCTGAACTGGCGCAATACCAGGTAGGAAATACGATCGGGGGTCTGGGTGCCGCTGGCCGCGCAGCCAGCGGAATACAGCGGGCAGCCTAACGCCGAGTTCGTGGAGGATCTGCCTCAGCGCCAGATCGGGATCCCGGCGCGCTGCTTCAAGCGGAGATACCGGGTCGGCCATGAAAAAAGCTCCGCTGTGACCCTGGCCTTGCTCATCGCTTCGACCTTCGGGCAGCCGGAACTAGCCGACCGTGCACGGTTGAATCATCTACCGGGGAGAAGCTACCATGTCCAGTACTATGTTGTCAACGGGCGTGGGTCCTTTTCTCGCGAACCCTCTCCATAACGATCAACCCGGCCACTTTCCTGTTGGCCGTCTCTGAGTCGGCAGGCACGAGAAAGCACTGGTATTCGATCGGCTTTCCCTGGCGCTCAGCATCGGCGAGCGGGATGACCTCGGTGTGATGGTCCCCATTGTAACCAAGGCCAAAGCACTCACGTGTCGCCAACGCGTGCTTCGCCTTCTTGTGCGCGTCCTTGATGGTGTCCGCCCTGAAGCGTATCTCGATACGGCCTTCTTCCGGATTGGCGTATACGTACCTCCATCCTGTCCCGCCTCGCCCGCTTTTCTCGGGTAGGTTCAGCCCCCGATACCAGAGCAGTCCGCCTCGCGCTGGTACTCCGTTCCAGAGTAATCCGCCTTGGGTCGGTTCGTTCGTGTTCCCCATGGTGATGACGCTAGCGGCCTCCCGCCGACAAGTCAGGGTTCCACGGCAGGCACGCCAGGACCTCTCTCAGATGCCCGATCCTCCCGGTGCTGGCCTCCCGCCCAGGGCCTGGCAGAAGTCGGACGAAGAGAGCAGACCTGGCCTATCCCGCGCGCGGCCGATCGCGCGGCTGCGGTACGCGCGGCGCAAGCCGCGTCCCGCACCGGGAGCCTATATCCTGTCTGCCTCTGCCGCTGCGCCACCTTGCCGGTGTCGGGAGGCCATTGCGCAGCAGGATGGCGGCGTGCTCGACACGGAACGGATGGTGACTGCAAACGTGTCGGCATGCGCACGAGGCCGCGAACGGCGCGTCACGTGCGCCTGGGCAGGGCTTTCGGTGGCCGTGTGGGTGCACCCCGGCCTCGCTGCCGTTGGCGGCGCTGTCGCCGCGTTCCGGCCGGCCGCTGCACGATGCACCATGCCAGCGCAGCATTCGGGTTACTGCCAGAGTGGGGCGTTGAGCTCCCGGCGCTGGCTCTCCCAATCGAGCGGAGCCCGGAAGAGCTTCGCCAGAGAGAGCCCGCTCGGCTCCGTGCCGTCGAGGATGGTCTCCACAATGTCAGGCGCGAGCAGCGTCAGCCGAAGCAGGCGCCCGGAGGAAGCTGATCCCAGGTCTCATCCAGCGCGGCCAGCGCCCGCGCCATCTCCCGTTTACCAATACCGGCGGCCTCCTGGAATCCTGCTGCCAGCATCTGCGGGTTGCGCAGCAGGCGCCGCAGTTGCTCCACCACCACCCCTTCGATCTCCCCGGCCGATAGCGACCGCGTGGGGCAGGTGCGGTGGCCGTTCCTGGAGGCATGCAGGCAGAGGTAGTAGCGGTAGACTCGCCCTCGCCGCCTGGTGAACACCGGCCCCATGGCGCAGCCACAGTGGGCGCAGCGGATGATCCCCCGCAGCAGCGCCGGCCCCTGGGTGCGCAGTCGCGCTCCCCGACCCCGGTAGCGCTTGGCGAGGATGACATGGGCCCGCTCCCACAGCTCGCGGGATACGATGGCCTCCTGCTCACCAGGGTAACGTTCTTGCTTGTGGCTGACCTCCCCCAGGTAGAGAGGGTTGTTGAGGAGGCGATAGATGTACCCCTTGTTCCAGGGCTTGCCGGCGCGGGTGAGGCCCCGCTTCGTGGTCCAGGACTTGGTGACAGAGCCCTGGGCGTTGAGCTCCTCCACCAGCTTCGTGATGCAGCCGGTATCGAGGAAGCGGGTAAAGATGGTGCGCACCAGCTCCGCCTCCTCCGGATTCACCACCAGGCGCTTGCGCTCTCGGTCCACATCATAGCCCAACACCGGAGGGCCGCCGGTGTACATGCCCTTACGCTTGGTGGCGGCCACCTTGTCGCGGATGCGCTCGCCGATGATCTCCCGCTCGAATTGGGCGAAGGACAGGAGGATGTTCAGCACCAGCCGGCCCATGGAGGTGGTGGTGTTGAACCGCTGGGTGATGGAGACGAAGGAGACGCTGCGCCGATCGAAGACTTCGATCAACCGGGCGAAGTCCAGCAGGGAACGGGAGAGCCGGTCGACCTTGTAGACCACCACGCAACCGATGCGGCCTGCCTCCACATCTGAGAGCAGCCGCTGCAGGCCGGGCCGCTCGAGATTGCCGCCGGAGAAGCCACCGTCGTCGTAGCGATTCGCCAGCGCCTCCCATCCCTCCTGGCGCTGAGAGAGGATGTAGGCCTCCGCCGCTTCCCGCTGCGCGTCCAGAGAGTTGAAGTCGGAGTCCAGGCCTTCGTCCGTGCTCTTCCTGGTGTAGATGGCGCAACGCACGCGGGGGACGGGAGCGCCCTCGGGATCTCGCGGGCGTCTCATGAGACTCGCTCTTTTCCTTTGGTGGCGCGAAGTCCGAAGAAGGAGGGCCCATTCCAGTGAGTGCCGGTGATCGTCTGGGTGATGGCGGTCAGAGAGCGATAGCGCCGCCCCCGATAGGCGAAGCCGCCGGGCACCGCGGTAACCTCGTGAGGCTGCCCATTCCATTCGCGGATCAACCGGGTCCCGGCGATCGGCATCTCGCGTCGGCCGCGGGCGATCTGCTTCTTGACCTGGGGGGAGCCGAATTCGTCGCAGCCGGCCTGGGCCAGCAGCTCATCCATCCTGGCGCGGGCGGCCTGGCTGAGGCCGCCATGAGCGAGTTCCTGAAGGCGATATGCCAACCGTCTGATCAGGAACCTACGGTTGTAGCGAGGCGGGTCGGTGCCGATGAGCGCGCGCCAGCGATCCCGGAGGTCGCGCATCGGCAGGGCGTCGAGTTCGGCGATCTGGGCGGATGTGCCAGTGCTCATGTGTCTCTCCCTCGGACTTGAGATGTGACACATGACATCGCTCGGTTCGCCGAACAAGTCCAGTCTACTCTTCTCTGTCCGCGCTGCTGAAGTGGCGCCACGCGCACCAGTCGGCCCAGCCCGGATGCCGCACTGGATGCCCCACTTCCGCGGTTATTGACAGCGCGTCGGCGGCCGGCTATCTCTTCAATCAGCCCCAGTACTTCTGCAACCCTTCCGCCGCCTCCGGGTGCACGATCCGGAACACCGGCGAATTACACACCCGGCACCGCGCTCGGATCCCACTCATCCGTCTTGAGAGGCGTGTTGCATGCATCGCGGATGGAGAGCACGTGCTTCCGCGTATCCTGGACGGCCTCGCTCCACAGCCGAGGCTTCTCCCACAGCCGCCGCAGCCGGTCGCGCAGCTTCGGGAACTGCTGCCCGACTGCCTCCCTCGCCTCCATCTCCGGCCAATGGGCCGACCAGAGCAGGTTCGCAGTGTAGAGCGCCGAGGGGTAATGCACGAGTCCCAGCTCGAAGTCATTCCAGGCACACCAAGAGGAGGTCTCTCCTCCCAATACACTCGAATCCGCGCTCCGCTCCGGCCATCCTTCGAACCTCTGCCCGTACAGATTGCCATAGATCTGCCTGAACCCGAGGTCGCGCAGGGCGTTGTCCTGGTTACTTGCGCCCGCCGACCAGTACCAATTGAGCAGGGTGATGTCGAGGTCGCGCTCCGCGATGAGCTTGCCCGCGGCCAGCGTCTGAGGCCAGCGGTAGACCACCCTCTCGCCCTGCTCGCGGCCGCCGGAGGCGGCCGCCGCGGGCAGCAGTTGGTCCGCCCACATCCACGCGCCCAGTCCGCGCTCTCCCAGCCAAGAGGCGATGCGGATGACGTCCTCCGCGAAGAGCTCTCCGGCATCCCGCTCCCGACAGCGCGGGCACTGTCCGCCGGAGTACCACTCGTCGTGGCCGATGTGCACGCTGCGGCACTTGGTCAGATCGAGGACGGACGAGAGCACATTGAATAGAATCTCGTAGGACTTCGGGTTCTGAGGGCAGTAGGACTCGGGGTACTCCGCCTCGGGCAACTCCGCGATCTCCCGGAAGGTGCTGGCCAGATAGTAAGAGTGACTCAGAGACTGCACCTCCGGCACCGGATCGAGGAGTGATCTGGCCCCGAAAAAGTGGACACCCTGCTAAGCTGCCTCGGCGACCGACTGGCTCTCGAAATCGACCGGGGAAAGGTATCCCAGGGACGAATGCAGCCGCTGCCGATTGTAGA
>JBEKKD010000374.1:0-4934 GCA_050010895.1 Armatimonadota bacterium | reverse complement strand
GATCGCGGGAGGCAGTGTCACGACCCTGGCCGGGGGTGGCGCTGCGGGGTATGAGGACGGGCCTGCACTCCGCGCGCGATTCTCGTCACCGGCGGGGGTGGCATTGGCACAGGACGGCGGGCTGTTCGTGGCAGATACGGGCAATCACCGGATCCGAAGGATCACAGCCGGCGGCGAGGTGTCGACGTACGCCGGGTCGGAGACGCCGAAAGACGACATCGGGCGATTTTCGGGCGGCAGGCGGGACGGACCGGCCGCTCAGGCGCAGTTTTGCTATCCCGTGGGACTGGCGGTAGACGCTGGCGGCGCTGTTTTCGTGGCAGATTCCGGCAACCACAGCGTGCGGCGCATTGCAGGGGGCGAGGTAGGCACTATTCCGGTCGGCGGTGGGGAGATGGAGGCGCCCACGGAAGTGGCCCTGGTCGGCGACCGCCTCTGGGTATCCGATACGGGCAAGGGCATTCTGTGGACTGGGCCCAAGGACGGCCCGCTGGCTCCCTGGCGGCTTCCAGCCAAGCAGAAGGGGCCAAAGGCCCCGTCGGGGCTGGTCGCGATAGGGGAGTCCATCTACGTGGCGGACTCAGGCAATCATTCCATCTACCGCATCACCGCCGGGAACGTGTCGCCAGTTGCGGGGCATAGCGGTTCCCCAGCGTATGCTGACGGCAGAGGCGCCGGGGCATCGTTCAGCTTCCCTGCCGCGATCGCTGCTGCGCCGGGCGTGGGTCTGTACGTCGCCGACTTCGGCAACAACTGCATCCGGGAAGTGAAGCTATCCGCGTCCGAGGAGGGCCGTTGAGTGCAGATAGAGATTCGTGATCTACGGAAGGTGTACCCTGGCGGCGTGGTCGGCCTGCACGGCCTCAACCTGACCATCCCATCGGGGCTCTACGGCCTCCTTGGCCCGAACGGCTCGGGGAAGACGACGCTCATGCGGATTCTGGCGACTCTGCTCGAGCCGACGTCGGGAGAGGCGAGGGTTGGCGGGTTCGACGTACACAGAGACAAAGCGGCGGTGCGCGGGATGCTCGGCTACATGCCGCAGGAGTTCGGCTTCTACCCGAACCTGACCGCCTACGAAACGCTGGACTACTTTGCGCTGCTCTGCCAGATCACGGACAAGGCAGATCGGGAGCGGCGGATCGATGAAGCGCTGGTCCACGCGAATCTGACTCAACTGGCGGGGAGGAAGGTCGGGACGTTTTCCGGCGGCATGAAGCAGAGGTTGGGCATCGCGCAAGCGCTGCTCAACGACCCCAAGGTGCTGATCGTTGACGAACCGACGTCCGGCCTCGACCCAGAGGAGCGGATCCGGCTGCGGAACCTGTGGGCAGAGCTGGCCGGCGACCGCGTGATCATCCTCTCGACTCACATCGTCGCTGATCTGGCGGCCAGCGCGGAGCAACTGGCGATCCTGCACAAGGGGAAGTTGCTGTTCGCCGGTCGACCGACGGAGCTGCTCTCTCCTCTCCGCGGGCAGACCTGGATCATCGATATCGACGAAGAGGAACTGAGTTCGGTCCGCAGCGAGTACTTCGTCACGGGAGTCTTCCGCTCGGCAACAGGCATGCAGGTGCGGGTGATCGAGGAGAAGATGGGTCATCCGAAGGGCTATCTCGCTGAGCCGACCATGGACGACGCGTACGTACACATCATGAGGCGGGAAGCCGGGGCTGCGGCGAATGACCTCAACTAGGGCGGAGGCCATACCCGAGCGGCTGGGCGGCGGGGGACGCGCGTTCAGCGCGAGCCAGGCGCTGACAGTGATGGGGCTCACCTGGCGGGAGTACCAGTTGAACTGCCGGACGCCCGCGTTTTGGGTGCTGGCGGCCGGTGGCGCGGCGCTCGCTCTGTGGCGGGCGTCAATGGTCGGCGCAACTGCGGCCCTTGCAGCATACCACGTGTGGCGATTTGTCGTGACCGGCGTGGCGGTGCTGGCGGTGCTGATCGGCAGCGCAGCGGCGGGACGGGATAAGCGGGACGCCTCCTCGGAGCTGGTACTGGCGAAGCCTCTTGGAAGCAGCGCGTATCTCGTGACCGCGCGTTTCCTCGGGGTATGGCTGTCGCTGGTCACGATCTCGGCGATCATGCTTGCCGCAGCGGCGATCCGACAGGTCATAGGCGGTACGCCCTGGCACGTTGGGGCCTACACGAACGCGTTCGTGCGATGCCTGGCTCCATTGGCGCTGGCGACATCCATTGGGTTTTCGCTGACTGCAATTCTCGCGAACTCTCTCGCCGGCGCGGTCGGGGCGCTGTACTGGCTGGCCATTCCCCTGGTGAATGCGCACGTGCCGCGGGCGGCGGACATGACGCCGACGCAGCACTGGCCTGCATCAGCGCTGCTCACCGCCGGCCTCCTTATGCTGACGGCCACGCTCGGAGGGAGAGCGGTCAAGGGATCAGCAGAGTCTCGCGCTCGCCTCGGTTGGGCGGCCGCGGTGCTGATCGCGGCCGGCCTGGGAGCGGCGTTCAGCATCGCCTACAACGGCGAGGACACCCTGAGCGCCCGCGACCCCGTGCTGTCGGCGATGGCCGCGCAGCGACTGCTCCCGGAGCAGCGCGCCCCAGGCTTCTGGGCGTTGGATGGACGACATCGGATCGTCGCTCTTGGAGATTTCGATGGGAGGCCCATCGTGCTGGCGTTCTGGGGGCCGGGCGATCCTGAGTCCGCACGCGTGGTCGCGCTCTTACAGAAAGCGGCGTTGAAGTACAAGGACAAGGGTCTGGCACCCATCGCTGTCTGCCTGGACAGCGACTCCGCGACGGTGGGGCCGTTTGCGGCGGAGGCAGGGCCGGACGTGACGATGGTGTGGGATCGCGGGATGCACTACGGTGATGGCGAGAGGTGGTCGGACTCGCCACTGGGCCTGGCGTACGACGTCAAGGCCGTGCCGACCGTGTTCTTACTCGACCAGCACCGTCGGCTGTTCTCGCGAGTCGAGGAGCACGCGATCACGATGCTCGACTCCGAACTGGCGAAGCTGGTGGCAGCGCGATGAGCGCCGATACCGGGAGGCCGACCGGCGGGGTGAAGAGCCGCAGCATCTGGTCGTACAACCTGCGGATCCTGCTGGGCAACAGCTACTGGCTGATCGTCACCCCCGTGGCCGCGGCGCAATTGGTGCTGTTCTGGAACATGGCCATGGGTGCTGAGACGCTGTTCTCTCCGGTGAGGGCCGCGCAGACGATCGAGATCCTGGCGCCCATTTTGGGGGCGTTCCTGTGCGCGCACGCGCTGGCGCCGGAGCAGGCGGGGGTTCGCGAGCTGGTTGTCGCCCGGCCGGTGTCACTCGAGAAGATCCTGCTGGTACGATTGAGCGCGATGTTCGCGTTCGTGCTTGCATTGATGACGCCGGCGATTCTGGTCTACTACTTCGGCATCAAGACGTTTCCGCTCGGGCTCACCATGCTGGCGGGACTACCGTCTCTGCTGTTCCTCTCGATGCTGGCGATGGCGGTGGCGACCGGAACACGTCAGCCTCTGCTGGGGATGGCGGTAGCGGGGGCTTACTGGGTGCTGGACCTGGTGGCGGGCAGCCAATTCAACCCGCTCGTCACCCTGCACGGCTTCGCGGACTATCTGGCGGGCCGGCCGATGTCGGACCAGTGGGTTCTGAGCAAGATCATCCTCGTGGTTCTGGCTGGACTGGTGTACCTGTGGAATCGCCGGATGCTGGTGCGTCCCCCTGGGCCGAAGCGGTGGATGACGGCGGTGCAGGTGGGGGCAGCGGTGGCCGTGATGCTGTTTCTCTACGTCAGCGCAGGCGCCGCATACAAGATCGCGTATGGTCTGAAGGGGGAACGCCAGGAGGCGGGCCGGTCGTATTTTTGGTATAAGCAGCAGTTCCAGACATACGGTCCGCTGCCGGTAGCGCGGCTGTTCGGTCCGGCATTCGCCCTGTTCATGCAGGCGAAATCGGGCAGAGATAGCTCGTTCTCGTGGACCGGATCGCCGACCCCGACGGCGGAGGAATTGGCGAATATGCGGCGGTTGGTGGAGCGTTACCCGCGAAGCATCTGGGCGGACAACGCCGCGTTCGAGATCGCTCGCTCGTTCATCCGCGCGCCGGCGCGGGAGGTGTGGGCCGTCAGCGTCTATCGCGCGGGGTCTCCCTCTCAGGATACAGACATGATCCAAGAGGACCTCGAAGCGAGCAAGAAAGCGCTTGGCGAATTCGCTGACACGTACCCGACCAGCCCGTTCGCTCCGCCGGCGCTCAGCATGCGGGCGCAGTCGGCGCTCTCGCTGCTCGATTTCCAGACCGCGGTCGAGACCTATGAACTGATGGTTCGAAGGTACCCGAACTCGGGCGAGACGAGCGATGCCGGTATTGCACTGAGCCATCTGTACGCAGGCAGAGGGCGATGGAGGGATGCGGTCGCGGCGGCTGACATCGGGGCGGCGGTCGCTTCATGGGACGTCAGGGGTGAGGCGCTGCTGGTGGCGGCCCGTGCTGCCGAACGTGCCGGGGACACTGACGGAGCGCGGGCGCGATATGAGAAAGCGCATGCGGCTGCCAAAGACGCCCGGGAGTCTGCGAATGAACACAGACTGTCGCCACGAGGTCTCAGCGGAGGTCAGATCGTGCTGCGGTCCGACGGTGTGATGCGGGAATGCGAGGAAGCTCTACGCACCGGTCCTCGGAAGGTCACGCCGGCAGCGCCGCCGCGGGGGACGGCGATAACGGGCCGCGTCGAGCGGGACGGCAAGGGGGTTGGGGGCGTACGGGTCGCGCTGGCGACCGCGACAGGCGAAGCGGGCAAGATGAGCCCATTCGTGGAGACGCCGACAGCGTACGGCGTGACGCGCCCCGACGGCACGTTCACCATCACCGACGCCTTGCCCGGTGAGTACGCGCTGGCGGCCTATGCCTATTCGCAGCCACGGAATTCGCCGGTCTGGCAGGTAGCACAGCCAGCGCTTCCGATCC
>JBEKKD010000373.1:0-4940 GCA_050010895.1 Armatimonadota bacterium | reverse complement strand
GTACGTCATCACGAGCAGCGTCGCGCTGTCCTCCCAGATCACCTCGGGAACAAGCCCCGTGTCCCGCCAGTGACGCAGCCCAAAGCACTCGCGCTCCTTGCGCTCCACTTCACAGAACACCTTGAGCACGACGAGTTCGCCGCCCCGGCGCGCGAAGATGACGAGGTTCGTCGCGCCCTGTCCCGGCTGCTCGACTCCGCGTCGCGTGTACTCGGGGTGCGCCGCGATGAAGGCATCGACTTTCGCCAGCGCCTCCTCGGTGAACTGCGTCGCCCAATCGTCCGGCATGATAGCCCTCTTCAGAGTAGGCGGTCGAGCCAGCCAGCGCGCGGATACAGGTCCTCGGCCCTGTCCGGGCAGAGCCGGATCATCTGTCGCGTCCACACGCCCTCGACCGACCACGGCGGATCGGGGCTGTTGTCCAACATGATCTGGTAGGCTCGGCTGAACTGACCGAGGCCCTGGTATCGGGCCAGGTCGAGCATCCTTGCGTCTCCCGTTGCAGCGGATGTGGCGCTCGACTACTCGCTGCCCAGCTTCTTCCGCAGATACACGGCCTGCTCCGCGTGGTACAGGCCCTGTTCGTCAGGCAGGAGCCAGTACGCATCCACGACGCCATGCCCCCAGTCCACATACCCTAGCCGCTTGTAGAGGGAACGCGCCCGCGTGTTCTCGGGCTCCACGCCCACGCAGACTTCCCGGAACCCGCGCGTGCGCGCCATCTGTTCGGCAGTGGCGATCAACCGCGTCCCGATGCCTTGGGACCGGTACTCGGGGAGGACCGTGATGGCATTCAGCTCAGCGCACCCAACCAGGTGCGGCTGTGCGCTCGGAGCGTCCTCCGCCGCCTGCCACCAGAGATCCAGGTGTCCAACAGGGGCTCCTGCCAGCCAGGCGAGGAGATAGATGCTGCGCCCCTGTTGCTGTCTCGCGTAGCGGAAAGCATGCACGCGAGCGTCGCCTGACGAGAACCGGCAGGCCAACAGGGCTATGTCGTGTTCGATACAGACGCGAACGCTTATGTCCTCATGCATGACGCGACTCCGATCATGGCTTCGCAGAGCCGACTGCTCTACACCGCGCGACCCCCTATCCCGCCACTCGGTAGACGCCAGTCAACCCCGCCCTCCGCTCCGGCCAGTCGCGCACGCAGACGAGGTTCGTGAGCTGATCCACGGAGCCGACGAAGCGTGGCAGCCGGAGTCGGGGGTGCAGGGAGCTGCCGGCCAGGGTGCTGCGGCACACGCGCATGCGCCGACATGCATCTACAGCCGGTATCGCTTTCGGTAAGCTGTGACCGCCTTCTCCAGATCGGCTGTGTTCTCCAGCGAAGCAACGTGACCGACGTCACTCCCGAACAGCATCATGTTGGGGAAGTGCACCCCCTTGTAATGCTCTGGGCCGACCCTCCAGTCTGTTTTCCCATAGAAGAACAGCACTGGCATCTTCATCTCTTGAGCCGCCTTCCGGTAATCCGCCCAGTACTCCCGGGGAGTCAGCGGCGCGCGCTCGAAGTCATGGTTGAAGTTCGGCACCTCATCGAAAGTAGCGTCCATGGTCTTCTCGCTCTCCTGAGACGCATAGGCCAGCTTCCAGAAGAGGTCCTTCTCCTTGAGTTTCCCGACGAGATCCCCCACACGGTCCAGGAGTGGGACGGCCTCATCGGTGTACGCCTTCGGGTCGGTGATGCCGAGCAGCTCGCAGGCCTTTGGAATCCAGCCGCGGAGGCTCTCCTCCAGGTCCAGCGAGCAGTTGAGCATGACCATTCCGGTGATGACCTGAGGGTGCCGCTGAGCATACGCCATCTGCAGGATACCTCCAAATGAGTGGCCCAGTGTGACCCACTGCTTGATGCCGAGAGCCAGCCGCACCTCCTCGAAGTCCTCCACCAGCCGCGCGATGGAGTAGTCACCATCCTTTGGACTGGTGGAGCGACCCGATCCCCTCTGGTCCAGGTAGATCATCTGGAAGTTCCGCTCCAGCATATCGCCGGAAAACTTCTGCAACCAGTAGCCCCCGGCACCAGGTCCGCCATGGATGTAAAGACAGGGCGTTCCTTCGCCTCTTACCTCCAGGTACAGATCCACGCCGTCCGACGTTCGAATGTGTCTCCCTGACGTCCCTTGAGACGGCCCGACACACTGGCCGAAACAGAAACCCGCGGTAGCTAGGCAGAGCAGCGTGGACAAGACACATGTACGCATGAGACCAGACCTCCTGTAAGGCGGCAGCAGCGCTACGCACACACCTACTACGTACCATGGCGGCATGGAGTTCCAGCGGGACGGAGATCAGCCTGCGCCGTCCGCTGACCCTCGGCGGGCGGCCTACTGGTGACCGTGACCCGCGAGCACCCTGAGCCCGACTACCGCACGGACACCTGCCGGCGTCGATCCGGCACATGCGGGCGGCCACAAGCCTGTAGCGGACCACACAACGCGCGCCCATCCGCGACGGAACCCCGTCAGTGACTCCCAGCCGAGGGGGCAGCCGGAGCCGGGGGCGCCGGGGGCCGGCTTCACGGGCGGCTGTCAGCGACAGCAGGAGGCACAAGCGCGTCGCGAATGGGCTCTACCCACTTGCCGGCATCGATATCGTAGACGACAAAGTCGCTGTCGAACTGCCAGTAGGCCCAACTCCAGCCGTGCGACTCGGCCAGTCGCGCGATGAACGAGGTCCATCGGACCCGCGAATCCATGTCGGCCGCATCGTATGCCCCGAACTCGCCCAGCAGAATCGGTCGGTCGTTCTGCATCGCCCACCGCTGCGCTGTCAGGAAGTCGCTCTCGATCGCGCGCCGCTCGGACTTCGTCGCGTGCCACTCGTAGCCGACGTCGCTCTCGCGGCCTTCCCACGGCGCCCCCTGATGCGTGAACGTGAAGGGATCGTAGTAGTGCACTGTGACGAGGATGCTGCGGTCGCCCTCCGGCAGCACGAGTTCCTCCAGCTTCTCGATCGCGTTCCACTCGCCCGGCCCGATGACGATTGTGCGATCGGGGTTCGACTCACGCACAAGGGCCAGCGCCTCGGCAAGGAACGCGTTCCACAGCATGGGCGTCAGGGCGCGGTTCGGCTCGTTCAACAACTCGAACAGGACCGTGTCGGGCGCGCTTGCATAGCGCGGGGCCATCTGCCGCCAGAACGCCAGCCACTTTGGCTGCAGCCCCTCCGGATCTCGCGCCATGGAGTTGTACTCGTGGCAATCGAGAAGTACCATCAGGTCATTCGCCAGGGCCTGCTCCAGCGCCCAGTCGAGCATCGCGAACCATCCCGCCTCTACGCGGTACTCCTCGCTGGCGTCCGCCATGTGCTGGAAGGGCTCGAGCGGGATGCGCACGTGCGAGAAGGCCGCCTCCTTGATCAACCGGAAGTGCTCGTCCTGCATCCTGCGCTGCTCCGGCGCCGACCATCCCGGGTCGTATCCGATGATGTTCACCCCGCGTCCCAACCGTTGGTTCTGAGCGAAGACGTCCATGTCTCTCTCCCGCGGCTCCGGCGGCTGGAGGTTCCATCCGGGCGCTCTCGAGCGATCTCCTTCGTCCCTAGGCCGCTGCTATCCTGTGTCGGTGACCGGCCCCAGCCGAGACGGCTGGTTCTGCGACACGGCAGGTTACGCGATCCAATCCTGGAAGCGGGCGCTTACGCCCACAGGAGAGGAAAGAGCATGAAGCAGGTGATCATCATCGGTGACTCCATTGCCATGGCCTATGGGCCACTCGTGCATGACCTGCTCACCCGCTGGGCAGAGGTGTGGCAGCCGGAGGAGAACGCAGGTACCAGCGCCAATGTGCTCGCGCACCTGGAGGCCTGGGCCCTCGGCCGGGAGGCAGACCTGATTCACCTCAACTGCGGCCTGCACGACTTAGCCATCGACGTAGGCGACGCGCACCGGGTGGAGCCTGATCAGTACGCCGAGAACCTGGAGATGGTCTTCAGCCAACTGCGTCGCGGCACCCCGGCAAAGCTGGTGTGGGCCACCATCACGCCGGTCATCGACGCGTGGCACCAAGCGACCAAGGGCTTCCGCCGACACGAAGCCGACGTGCAGCATTACAACCAGTTGGCGTGTTGCGCGGCGGGAGAGGTCGTGGTGAACCACCTGCACGACGCGGTCGCCCGCGGCGGCCTCGAACAGTGCGTCTGCGAAGACGGGGTGCATATGACTGAGTTCGGGAATCGGCTGCTGGCGGAGGCGGTGGCTGCGAAGATCAAGGAGGTGCTCGGAGATCGCAAGTGACGTGTTTCCCCCTGCGCGTTCCCGAAGGCTTGGGCGCCGCGCGTCATGTCGGAACCCGGCGCGAACGGACGGCCGCCGCCGGTGCGGCGTGCCCGGGCGGCCCGGCCAGAGCCGATGCCGTATGGTGGCGCCGTTCACAGAAATACCATGCGCGCTACGTAATCTCTTCGTGCCTTGCGTGTATAAGACGAAGAGCGATCAGTACCAACAGCTCGATAAGGGTGAAACCGCGACAGCCGCCCGCAGGCACCGGGCGGTTGTTCGCGTCTGGGTGCTGGCCGATGCCGGTACCAGACCCGTGCGAAGCGCGTTTTCACTCGCGGCGGAACCCCGACCACTGACTCCAAGCTGAGGCGGGTAGCCGGAGTCGCGGGTACTCGAAACCGTCGGTTATCCTACGCCTGCCGGCGATGTCCACTGCCGCTACCACCGGTGCCGGGAGGGAGGTCCGCCTGGCTGCCTCGCCTGCCGAAGCAGAGGGCAGCCTTGCGGCGAGCGTGTGCGTCCGCGCCCTTCCGCCCGCCAGGTGCCTCGACAGCTCGCAGATCCTCGGCCGGATCACGCGCCATCGCGCTGCCAATCATCTCGTAATGCGGCTGATCACCCTGAACCGAGTTGCTCCCCTCCTGTTGGTGAAGTGAGAAGGATCGCCTGGCGGGAGTGCGATACAGGAGGGTGGAGGAAGCGCCAATGCAGACGATTC
>JBEKKD010000372.1:0-4955 GCA_050010895.1 Armatimonadota bacterium | reverse complement strand
CGTTTGCTTACCGGGCGGCCTGGGGCCGACTTTGCTTCCGACGTGTACTGATATTACGACAACCAGGGGTGGTACTGAGCAAGATATCGCCCATCAGCCTGCACCATGTCTGATTTTCTCACGGAATGGCACAAGGAGCGAGCGTTCGGCATGGAACCTGCCAGTCGCGCGGCCGTCAGGCCGTGATGCGATAGAGTAGGACGGCGGGGAATGAGCAAGCAGGTACTGATCACAGGCGGGGCTGGATTCATCGGATCGCACCTCGCAGACGAGCTGCTGAACGCGGGGTACGCGGTGCGGGTGCTCGATAACCTGTCTCCTCAGGTCCATCCGGGGGGAGAGGCGCCCGGCTATCTGAGCCGGGGAGTCGAGCTGGTGGTCGGCGATGTCCGCGATCGAACGACGGTGGGCCGTGCGCTGTCGGGCGTGGACGGCGTGTTCCACCTGGCGGCCGCGCTGGGTGTCGGACAGAGCATGTGCCAGCCGGAGAGGTTCGCGAGCGCGAACGGCGTCGGGACCGCTGTGCTGCTGGAGGCGCTTCTGCAGCGCCCGGTCGAGCGGCTCGTGGTGGCTTCCAGCATGAGCGTGTACGGGGAAGGTCTCTGCCGGCGCCCGGGCGGCGCGGTCTGTACCGCGGCATGCCGGCATACGGAGCATCTGAGTGCCGGCGATTGGGAACCGCGGGCGGCCGACGGGGAACGGCTGACGCCGATCCCAACGCCCGAGACGAAGGCGCCGGAGCCGAGCTCGGTGTACGCGCTCTCCAAGTACGGCCAGGAGCGGATGTGTTTGATGGTCGGGCGCGCCTACGACATTCCGACGGTGGCGCTGCGGTTTTTCAATGTCTACGGAAGCCGCCAATCGCTCTCAAACCCATACACCGGCGTGATGGCGATTTTCGCGTCGCGGCTGCTGAATGGCTCAGCCCCGGTCATCTACGAGGACGGGGGCCAGTTGCGGGACTTCGTGAGCGTGCACGATGTAGCGAGGGCGTGCCGGCTGGCATACGAATCGGATGTCGCGACGTACGAGGTCATCAACGTCGGCAGCGGGCATCCGCATACGATACTCGCGGTCGCGAGTCGGATGGCGCGGGCGCTCGATCGCGCTCGCCTCGAACCCGAGATCACGGGGACATATCGAGCGGGCGACACCCGGCACTGCTTCGCCGATGTCACGCTGGCGCGGAAGTTACTGGGTTACACGCCCGAGGTCCGGCTGGAAGATGGGATCGAGGAGCTGGCGTCGTGGCTGGAGGGGCAGGGCGCGGTGACGCCGGTCGCCAACGCAGGCGCGGAGCTCGCGGCGCGGCGGGCGAGGGTGCAGGGATCAGTGGCAGGGGCAAGCCCCCGCCCAACGGGTCAGTCACGCCTCCCCTAACTCCACCACCGTCACGCCCGAATCGCCCTCGCCCTGCTCGGCCAGGTGGAACGATTTCACGAGGGGGTGCTGCTTGAGGCGTTCGTGGACGGCGGCGCGGACGGCGCCGGTCCCCTTGCCGTGGACGATGCGCACCTGATCGTGATGCACGACGGCCGCGCGGTCGAGGTACCGCTCCAGCTCATAGACCGCGGCCTCGACGCGGAGGCCGCGCAGGTGCAGCTCGCGCGGCACCGGGCCGCGTTCCACGCGAAGCTCCGGGGGCGTGCGGCTCACGGTGACGAAGGCCTCGGGGGCGCGCACGAGATCGTCGAGGCCCACGATCACTCTCAGGATGCCGACCTGCACCTCGACCTGGCCCTCATCGTCGGGCGGGGCGAGAACGCTGCCGCGCTGACCGATGCTTTTCACGATCACGGCCTCGCCGACAGCGACGGTACGCACCGGCTCGGGCTCGGGTTCCGGTTCCGGCGGGACCTCCGGCTCGGCGATCTCCGCGGTGGCTTCGGCTGCCTCGTCTGATATCTCGGCGAGTTCGGCCCGCGCGGATTGGATCAGCCCCGCCGGCTCCGCCACACGGACGGCGGACAAGTCCGGGGGGGCGTAGCGCGCGGCCTGCTCCGCCTCGCGCTCGATCGCATCCTTCGCCATCTTCGCTTCCTGCACCGACTGGCGGAGGAGGTTGAATAGCTCTTCGGTGCGCTGCTTGGCGCGGGAGATGATGCGACGCGCTTCCTCTCGCGCCTGACGCAGTTGCTCTCTCCGCTCGCGCTTGAGGTCGTCGAGCAGGCGCTGGTAGTCGCTGCGCGTTCGCTCCAGCTCCATGCGCGCCTTCGCCGCCTCGCGGCGTTCGCCGGCGAGATCCCGCTGGTCGCGCTCGGCGCGCTGAATGACCTCGTGCAGGGCAACCTGTGACTCGCCCATCATCTCCGCCGCCTGGCGCAGGAGGGATGCCGACATGCCCAGGCGAGAGGCGATGGCGAACGCGTTACTGCTGCCCGGGGTGCCGATCCGCACCTCATAGGTCGGTTCGAGCGTGACCGGATCGAACTCCACGCTCGCGTTCTGGATGTTGGGCTCAGTGTAGGCGAAGGTCTTCAGTTCGCCATAGTGCGTGGTTGCCATCACGCGGCATCCGCGGCGCAGCAGCTCGATCATGACCGCCTTCGCCAGCGCGGAGCCCTCGGCCGGGTCCGTGCCGGCGCCGATCTCGTCCAGCAGCACCAGAGTATCGCCGCCGGCCAGCCGGAGCACGTTCACGATCTGGCTCATGTGGGAAGAGAAGGTGGACAGGCTCTGCTGAATGCTCTGCTCGTCGCCGATATCGGCGAATACCTGCTTGAAAATAGCGACGCGGCTGCCCGTGCCGGCGGGAATGTGAAGGCCGGACTGAGCCATCAGAGCGAGCAGGCCGACGGTTTTCAGCGAGACTGTCTTTCCGCCGGTATTGGGTCCGGTGATGATAAGGCCGCTGAACTCCTCGCCGAGGCGGATGTCGATGGGCACGGCGTCGCCGGTCAGCAGCGGGTGGCGCGCTCGCACCATGTCGATCTTGCCCTGCGTGTTCAGGTCGGGCTCGGTCGCGTCCATGCTCTTGGCGAGAGAGGCGCGGGCGAAGATCAGGTCGAGCTCGGCGAGTGTCCGAAGCGAATCGAGGATGGGGTCGGCGCTCTCGCCCACGATCAGGCTGAGCTTGGCGAGGATGCGGCGGACCTCATGCTCCTCGGCGGCCTTCGTCTCTCGCAGCTCGTTGTTCGCCGCAACCACCACGAAGGGCTCCATGAACACCGTGGCGCCGCTGGACGACGTGTCGTGCACGATGCCCCGGAACTCGCTCTTGAACTCGCTGCGGATGGGCACGCAGTAGCGGCCGTTGCGCAGCGTGACGATGGGGTCTTGGATGACGCGGGCGAGACGGGAGTTGTGGATGATTGCCTCGAGGCGCTTTGCGACGACGCTGTGGAGCCGCTGGAGCTGGGCGCGAATGGCGCGGAGCTGATCGCTGGCGTTGTCCATCACCTCCGCCCGGTTGTCGATAGCGGCTTCGATGGCCTGCTCGATCTCCTGGAACGAGCCGAGTTCGCGCGCCTTGGCCACAACAAGCGGGGCGTCTATCTCGCCGCGCTGGAGGAACGCGCGCATGCGGCGGCAGGCGTAGAGGGTATCGGTGATGTCGAGCAGGTCTCGCGGCGAGAGCACTCCTCCGCGGCTGGCATTCATCACCTGGGCGCGGACATCGCGGACGCCGCCAAGGGGAGCGCGGCCGGAGTGCGAGAGAAGGGCGCGCGCCTGGCTGGTCTCGGCGACGAGATGACGAACGATGGCGGCATCAGTCTGCGGCTCCAGGCGCGACGCAAGCTCCTTGCCGAGCGACGAGGAAGCATGCTCGGTAAGACATTCGCGAATGGCCTCGTATTCAAGTACGCGAAGGGTCCTGGTGTCCATGGAGAGCCGTCTACCCCACTCCGCGATTAGTGTACCACAGGGATGGAGGCGCGCGAAAGAGAGAGGGCTGCTTCGCGAGGTGCGCCGCGGCTCAAGTGGCGCGGCTCTTTAGCTGAGTGGCGATCTGGCGATCATCAGGCAGAAATCGCTGGCAAGAACGCCCCGCGCCGTCAGATCGCGTTCGGCGTCGCGCAGGCGACGGAGCCAGATCATGTCTTCGGCGTTCCCAGGATCGAAGTTCTGCGCTATGTCGTGGAGCACCCATTGCAGGAGGCCGCCGCCGTAGTCGATCCGATCGACCGTCACGAATGTGCGTTCGACCGCCGGCAGGATCTGATGCGAACTCACTGACTCCGACGGGTCGATCCCAGCTACGTACTCGGCTGAAGGCCGCGTCCAGCCGGTGCGCGTTGTCCCGTCGGACGCTATGCGCAGCCTCCCCGGGAGCCTGCCGATCCACTCGTTGATGAGGGCGACTTGGGCAGACGGAAGCTGGAATCGATCAGGTCCTACATACTCGTTCATCACGAATAGGCCGCCGGATCGCAGCGCGCGCTGAACCTGACCAAACAGCCGCGGCAGGTCGTGGATATGATGAAGGGCCATCCAGGCTATCACGAGATCGTACGACGCAGCGGGCAGCTCAATGGTCTCGACGTCTTCCACGCGGTATGCCAGAGACGCGAGACCGGCAGCCGCAGCCTCTCGTCGGCAGGCGTCTATCGCGGCAGACGAGATATCGACACCTTCGCACATCTGGCAGATGCCGGACCTCACAAGGTCGCGCTCGACCGACCCGTCGCCGCAGCAGAGGCTCAGGCAGCGGCCGCGGGGTAAGGGTGCGCACTCCTGGCGCAAGAAGGAGTACCAGTCGAGGCCGTCGAGCCGCGGGAACACGCACTCGCGAAGCACCACCGGGGAGGTCAGCCACTCGCTGACATAGCGCGGCCGCTCACGGAGAGGCGCGCCGCGTCCTGAGATCGCATGGGCCCCGTGGAATCCGGGCGCCACCAGGCGCATCGCGGCCCGATACGCCTTCGCAAGCCCGGGGACTTGTCGCAGCAGGCACCGGATCATCTGCTAGCTCTCTTCCGCAGCGCGCCTCGGCGGTAGGTCGAGTGTACGCTTGA
>JBEKKD010000371.1:0-4962 GCA_050010895.1 Armatimonadota bacterium | reverse complement strand
GATTGTCAACACCGGCGCCGTGGGTAGGTGTGACCCCAAAGCCCGCCTGGTCGCCCATGTGTCATCCACAGCGAGCGCGCGGGCGGGATGATGGAAGAAGTGGCGTCCGCAAGCGGACGCCGACTGCCTTACGAAAACGGCGTGATTCCTCGCTACGCTCGGAATGACACAAAGGGATTGGGCGCGCGGCGACTCGGGCGGTGCCGCGGAAAGGATGACGCACGACGCCGCGGAAGTGACAGTGGCCGGGAAGAACAGGCGAGGCGCCGAAGCCGCGAGCAGAGTCGCCAGCACAGGAGATGCCAGCTATGCCAGCGATCAAGACGATTCTGATTCAGCCCCTTGGGTTCGACGCGCCGGTGGCGAGAGCGGCGAGTGAGTTGGCGGATTACCTGCCGAAGCTCGCGAACGTGAGGGCTACTGCGCTGCCGCCGCGAGCGGGCGTTCCGAGCGGGGTAAAGCCGACGATTGTGCTCGGAACGTCGGAGCATCTCGCCGCGTTCGGGCTGGGCGCGCTGCCGAAGTTGCACGCGCTGGATGACGCCATCGCGATCGTGCCCAAGGGCGGGGTGCTTTACCTGGCGGGATCGAATCCGCGCAGCGTGCTGTTCGCGGCGTACCGGCTGCTGGAGGAGATGGGAGCGGTGTTCGTGCGTCCGGGGCCGGATGGGGAGGTGCTGCCGAAGAAGGCGACGCCGGCGCTGCCGAAGCAGGCGATTCGCGAGAAAGCGAGCTATCGCCACCGCGGCATCTGCATCGAGGGCGCGCCGCGGCTGGAGCACGTGCTCGATCTCCTGGACTGGATGGCGAAGAAAAAGATGAATTCGTACCAGCTCCAGTTCCGCAACGCGGGCGTGTTCTACCGGCGGGGGTACTCCGGAGTCGAGATGGACGCGGCGACGCGGGCAGCGAAGTTGACGGAGGATGACGCCCTGGCGCTGGACGAGCGGGTGATCGCGCGTATGCAGGAATACGGCATGATCCTGCACCGGGTCGGGCACGGCTGGACGGGGGCGGCGGCGGGCTATGTCGGCAACGATTGGGAGCCGATGAAGTCGCTGTCCAGGGGCGGCCGGAAGGACTGGCTGGCGCAGGTGAAGGGGAAGCGCGAGCTGTGGGAGGGCGTGGCGATCAACAGCGAGCTGTGCTACTCGAACCCGCAGGCACGAGCGGCGCTGGTCGAGGAAGTGGTGACCTATGCACGGCAGCACTGCGAGGTACACGCGCTGCACGTGTGGATGTCGGACTCGTACAATAACAAGTGCGAGTGCGCGGAGTGCAGGAAGAGGGACCCGAGCGATTGGTATGCGATGGTCGTCAATGAGATCTCCGCGAGACTGAAGGCGGAGAAGCTGCCGACGCGGATCGTGTTCCTGGGCTATGTCGACCTGCTCTGGCCGCCAACGGAGCCGAAGATCACCGGCGACAACGTGATCTTCATGTACGCGCCGATCACGCGGTGCTTCCAGCACGCGCTGGACGACCCCAAGTGCGACGAGGAGCTCAGCCGCGCGCTGCCGCCGCTGAACAAGTGCCGACTGCCGCGCACGAACCGCATGTATGCCGAGATCGCGCGGGACTGGAAGAAGCAGAAGATGCCGGACAGCTTCCTGTTCGATTACCATCAGATGTGGGCGGTGTGGATGGACGGCATGGGCCGCGACATCGGCACGGTGATGGCGCAGGATATGAAGGACCTGAAAGACCTGGGGATCGACGGGTTTATCAGTTGCCAGTGCGTGCGTGCGTTCTACCCGCTGCCGTTCATGGCGAATGCGATGGCGGATATGCTGTGGGATCGAACGCAGCAGATCCGATCGTACCGGAATGGGATCATGTCCGCGGCGTTCGGCAGGCATGCCGGCGAGGTGGAGAGGTATTTCGCCGGTATGGTGCGCGCGTTCAAGGCCGGGAATGAGCACGAGCACAGGATCGTGCTTGGCGACCGGAGCCCTGCCGGCCGGAAGAAGCTGATGGACATCGCGTCAGCGGCCGAGGAGGCGCGGCGGCGATTCAGCGCGCTGGCGAGGTCGGAGAAGGGCGCGGTGCGGCGGAGCCTGGAGCTGCTCGCGATTCACGCCGAGCACGTCCGGATCATCGCGGAGGCGCATGTTGCGGGGATCGCCAAAAACAAGAGCGCGTTGAAAGCGATGCGCGGGGCCTATGAGAAGCGACTGCCAGTCATCCTGCGCGACTTCGGCCAGTGGATCGACCCACTGATCGCCGGGCCGGTGCAGCAGGCATTCTCCGCGGCTGAGAGGACGGCGGGGTAAGCAGGGCCGTCCGCTCTACTCGACATAGCCGAGAGCGCGCAGGGTTCTTCGCTGCTCGTCGGTCAGTTTCGTCGGCGGCCGCGCCGGACCGCGAGCCGGCGCCGGCGTGGAGTCCAAGAAGCCCACAGGTGGGTACCGCTGGCGCCGCGCGAACGCCCGGAAATCCTCTTCCAATGCGGCGGCGCGGGCGCGCTCTTTCGGATAGAGATTCACGGTCTGCCAGGGGTCTATATCCATATCATACAGCGCCCGCTTCCGCCCCCCTTGATGAAGGAACAGCGTCGTCCGGGCGTCCCGTATCACATAGCAGGGCGCGTCGCCGAGGGTCCGACTCACGAGGTAGTCGTTCACCGCGCGCGTCTCGCCTGCCAGCAGCGGCACGAGTGACTTCCCCTGCACATCGGCGCGAGCCGGTATGCGGCAGAGGTCGAGAATGCTCGGAAAGAGATCGATGGTCTGCGTCAGCGCGCGCACCCGGCCCGTTGGCTTGCGCTTCCCCGGGAACCGGATGAGCAACGGAACGTGCAGCGCTTCATCGTAGGGGCAGTTGGTGTGGAACGCATACCCGTGCTCCCGCATCGCCTCGCCGTGATCGGCAGTGACGATCAGCAGTGTGTGCTCGAGTATCCCCGCTTGCCGCAGGGTCTGCTCCAGTTCGCCAAGGAATGAGTCGGCCCAGCGCAGGTTCGCGTCGTAGAGGTTGCCCCATTCGGTCCATGAGGTCGGTTCCTCCGGCTTGGGTTCTTCCTCGACCGCGAAGTCCGGCTTGCTGCGCCAGTACCGCGGCGGCTGTCCGCGGAAGAGACGCATCATGCGCTCCGGCGCCCGGTATGGCATGTGGGGCGGGAGGACGTGGATATAGGCGAAGAAACGGCCGCCCTGTGTCTTCCAACGGCGGGCGGCGTCCCGCAGGTCGTCCACGAGGGCCGCCATGGGGTCCGCAGGCTCCGCCGGCCGGGCCTGCCGAAGAGGGCGTGTGTGCTGGAAGTCCTCCCCGACGCCGTACTCGGGGGACACCACCGGACTGGAACTGAGCAGGAAGGTCGAGAAGCCGGCCTGCGCGAGCGCGGATTCGAGGGTGACTGTCGGCGGAGAAGACTCGGAGGACGACGTCCGGGCCGCGCCGTTCGCCAGTTGTCCGTGAGTGTCCGGATACTGGCCGGTCAGAAGCGAGATGGTGGATGGCCGTGTCTGGGACGCCTGGCAGAAGTGTTGCTCGAAAAGGACCCCGTCTCTGGCCATGCGGTCGAAGTTGGGGGTCGTATCTCGGGGATATCCGTAGCAGGCGAAGTGGTCGATTCGGGCTGCGTCGAGCACGCAGATGATGACACCGGCGTCCTTCGCTGCCGCGCGCAGTTGCGCGGCGCCCGGCGCGGTTCCCGAGTAGGTGAGCGGGGGCTCAGAGAACGGCCGTCCGGGAGGGGGCTGGCGAGGGGGCGTTCGGGGCGCGGTAAGATCGGCCCAGCTGCGTGACAGACGCGCGCGGAGGTCAGGTGCGCTCCCCGGGGTGAGCGGAGACTGAGGCGAATGCACAGCGATCAGGAGCCGCACCAGACCCGCGGCGACTACGACAGCAGCGATCCACACCAAGCGCCGACTCATGGACCGCACTCTCCTGCCAAGAGTATAGCTCCGAGCACAGAGGCCCGTACAGCGCGAGGTGGAGCGCCCGAGCGGGCGCTCCACCTGTTGAACGGATCCCGGGAACGCCCCAGCATTCTACGGACGTTCGCCCAACAAAGTAACATTGGGCGAACGTCTTCTTTCAGATATTCGCTGGCCTTCTGACGGCTTTCGCCCTTACTTCTTTGGGCGAAAGTCATTAGAAGAGCACTGGGACTCCAGGATATTGGGTTGTGAAAGTACATCCATCGAAATTGCTATGCGGGCCCCAGGTGCCAACATCCTCGATGTTGCCGTCCTTGTAGTCGGCCAACAGGGCATGTGCCAGGAACCAACTGGCATGGCCGTCCGCGAAGCCGACGTTCGAACCGCCGAGGTGGCGTGTGTACTTCGCCTGCAGGACGGGATTGGTGTAGAACGTGCCGTCTTTGGGGGCGTAGTTGTAGATGCCGTTGTTCGCGCATGAACTCGAGCAGTTGATCCAGTCAACCGAAGTGCAGACGGAGTTGCCGCACTCGGACTGACAGATGTCGGGATAGGCGAGGGCGCCGATCGGGATAGACTCCTGCCAGGGACCGGCGTCGCCAGCCACGACGGCGTGCGATGGGTCATTGATCTGGGACGTGTTCATGCCCGCGAGACTGCTTCCCTCGACACCGATGGACTCCACGAAGGCATCCGCGCCGGCGGCCAGGCTGTCCTGGAGCGCGCTGTCTGTGATGGTGCCGCCCCAACCGGAGGGGAAAGACGACTGGCAGGGGCCCCACCACGTGTGCTTCCATGTGCCAACGGTCTTCTGTGCGTAGCTGAACCAGTCCGAATACGGGTAGATCCACTCGGCGCCCGTCTCCATCTTGGCGCTCGGACACCGCCAGACATCGCGGTTCTTGACGTACTCGTCAAAGATCACAGGCCACCGCAGATACGGATTGGCCTGCCAGATAACGCCGCAGTGGTTGTCCTTATTGCCATTCCACTTGCTATTGCCCCCTGGCATGGAGTCGAACCAGGCGAGCACCTCGGCACGATGCTCGAAGGGAGGGAATCGATCGTAGTCGGTGAGGTA
>JBEKKD010000370.1:0-4980 GCA_050010895.1 Armatimonadota bacterium | reverse complement strand
TGACACGCAGCGTCGAGCTGCTTTGCTGGGTATGTGGCGAGTCTTTCCAGGGCGAGGAGCCGCGGAGCTACACGGTCTCCGGACGCGGCTCGGATCTCTGTCCCAGGCCTATCGGGGGCAATCCCCTCGCGCTCCTGATCCACGTCTGCCCCACCTGTGGCTTTGCGGGCGACGGCCGCGCCTTCGCTCCGGAGGAGGCGGACGAGCAGATCCGGCAATGGGTGCTCGGGGGCGGCGCAGCCGCGGTTCCCACCGACGGCGGGGCAGCCCACCTCAGATATGAGCGCGCGGCTCTCTGCCATGCACATCGTCAACGGCCGAGCCCGCTCCAGATGTTCGAGTACTACGTGGCCGCGTCGTGGTCGGCGCAGATCGAAGAGGTGCCTGAGGCGGCCCGCGGCGCGCAGGTGGAAGCCGCCCATCATCTCGAACAGGCGCTGCTGGCGGGTGAGGTGGCGAACGAAGAGCGCGCCATCATGAACTACCTCGCGGGTGAACTGCACCGCCGCACCGGCGACTTCAAAGTCGCCCTTCAGCTCTTCGACGAATCCGCCATCGAGTTCACCCGCCACGGCGGCCCGAAATGGCTCATCAGCGCCCTGGGCCAGCAGGCGGGCCTGGCGAAGCGGGAATCAACGAAGAGCGCGGAACTGGCGGAGTAGGGAACGACAGAAGTAACCGCGGATGAACGCGGATCGGCTTCGCCGGGAGGGCTTTCCTTTCCGGGGAGGCGGGGGTAGAATGCGAGGCGAGGGGGCCAGCCAGCGCACACCGGCAGACCCTCGGCTGAACCTGTAGTCGCGGGAAGACGCAGATAGGGGGATCGCGATGAAGGTCTGGCAACCGGCGTTGGTGCTGGCTGTGGTGCTACTGTGCTGCGGGCTGCCTAAGTCTGGCGCGCTCGGCGTGCATCTCAACATCCCCAGCGGGCCGGGCGTGGTGGTGTGGGAGCCGAGCGAGTCGTACGAGGGGAAGGCGCAGGCCGATCCGCGCCTCGATCGGCCGGTGAAGTTTTGGCGGGCGGGGATGACGCTGCCCGAAGTGTTCGCTGCGCTGCGAGAACAGACCGGTGTAGTGCTGGGCTTCGATCCATCTGATGGTGAGAACGCACGCCTGCGAGTGACCCTCTTCCTGAGTCCGGCCCACGCTCCGACGCTGCGCGGCGTGATGGTGCAGCTGTCGTGGGTGCTCGATTGTCCTTTCGCCGTCACCTACGCCGGCGACGGCTACCGCTACTCGCTCCTGCGCACCACGGTCGCGGCCGGTGCGGAAGCCCGGCTGCACAAACGGGAAGAGCAGGCCAGGGAAGACGCGAAGCAGCTCGTAGGCAAGCGCTATGACGCGATGCGTGACAAGTGGGCTGAGCTACAGCGCGCGCTCGCGCTGACACCGCAGGATCTCATCTCCCGCTACGGCGGCGTGGATGATCGCCTGTTGCTTATGCTGCTGGATCCGGGGCGCCGCGCCCTTGTCGAGGTCTTCCGCGGTGAGGATTGGTTTGACAGGTCCCTGCGTGACTCGCTCCTGGATCTGTCACCCGGCGATGTCGGCATGGCCTTCGCCAGGTTCAGTGATGACTTCACAGGCGGGCCGATGAAAGCCGGGGTGAAGGCCACGCAAGTCGTGATCGGGGCAGACGGGACAGTGTCGATCACGCCGCTGGTGGCTGTCCAGAAGCCTGGGGACACAGATGCGACACTGGAGCCGGCCGGGCCGGAATGCAGGGCGATCGACCTTCGTGACGGCGCCCATCTGAGTGCTGAAGAGGAGGTCACACTGCGGCGCGCGCTGGGCGAGCGCATCTCTGAGAAGGACGAGGCAGAGTACCTTTCGACCCGGAGCGCGCAGTTTGCGGCACAGGACCGGCAGCGAGAGGTGGAGCACGCGCAGGCCCGGTTGCTGACAGGGAGCGCGCTATCACCGCGGGCTCGGGCAGACCTGTCCGCGTTAGTGCTCCCCCTGGACCGGAACGCTCGGCTGGCGCCGTGGGAAGTGCAAGAGGCGGTAGCGCGCGCATCTGGCTTCAGCGTGGTGAGCGACTCGTTCTGCCAGGGGTCCGGGCCGCTCGCGCCGTCGCTGTCACTTGTGGACGCCGCGGCCGCCCCCGGGGCGACTGCGCTCTGGGCCCTGGGTGCGATCTCTGGTCCTTCTGGGGCTAGCGAACTGGGAGGGTTGGAGTGGGGAGACGCCGGAGCTTTCCTCCGGTTCCGAAGCGCCGATCGCGATGTCTGGCGGGCCAGCCTGCTGCCTCCGGACTTCTTGCAGTGGGCCGATGATGTGCTTCGGCCCCACCTCCCACCCGATGCCGGCACTGGCCCGGTAAGCCAGGCGGAGCTCAGCATCACCGTGGTACTTGGCGACTGGACGCGCCGTCTCGCCGGCCTGAGTGAGATGCAGACGAGGTTCGGGGGCACCCTGTGCTACGCGAGCCCAGGCGACAGGACGGCCGCATACCGGCAGGCATTCGTCTCTGCCTTACTCACACAGGCGCTGGACCCACGGTGTTTCGTACGTTTCTTTGCCACTCTCAACGACGAGCAGTGGAACGCCGTGCGGATGCCGGACGGACTCCGGTGCGGTCCCGATCTCAGCCCCGACCAGCGAGCGCGGCTTACTGAGGCGCTGCTCGCGCTGGGGCTGCAGGCAGATGAACTCAGGCATCTCCAGGAGGCGAAGCTCGCGCTGCATGAGCCGGGACCGGGGGGCAAGGCATACCTGATCGACGTGACCCATCTGCTTCGGTGGGAGGAGCCTGGCCTGCCTGACTACTTCCACGCGGGCTACCTGCCGGGGGTGCTGACGGTGCGTGTGGAGCCCTGCGACGCGTGCTCGCGCGGCCCTGCCGCTGAGGGCACCCCTCGCGCCACCGCTGCGTGCCACTAACTGACCCCCACATGCGAACAGGGCGCGGGCCCCTCGCCCGCGCCCCGTTAGTTCGCTCTGTCTTCTGGTCGCCTTAGGCCTTCCTGGCTCCCATGAACCGCCTGAGCGCGTCCATCAGTTGCTCACGGGCGGACAGGCCAAATGCCAGGAAAAAGGTGCCAAGCCCGAAGCCCCACCAGAACAGAGGGCCGGGTAGGCTGGGTGAGGAGCCGTCGAATACCGGCGCGAAGACTTGCCACGCCAGCGCCGCGAACAATCCCGCCCCCAGCAGGATCGACGCGCAGACGCAGTAGGCCACCCGCCTCGGGTGTCGCTTGATGAACCCCAGATACGCGCCGCAGGCCGGGCACCAATCCCCCGGCCGACCGTGGTCCAGCTCACACACGGGACACACCAACTCAGTACTACCCCCTTGTTGTAGCCTCGGCCGTCCCTTCTTTGGTGTTATTCCATAACAGTCGAAGAGGCGAGGAGTCGAAGGGACTGCGAGATTCCCACGTGCGTCGAGTCCGCGGGGCGAGGGCAGGTTGCCAACCTGCCCCACCGACTTCGCGAGTCGACAGCATTGCGCTCTTCTGCTATCCCGGGCTTTGCGATCCCACCCCGGCCTGCGCTCGGGATGACAGACGGGGCTGGGCGGCGTATACTTGGCATTGGTCCGGTCGGGGAAGAGCCGGACACGCTTTTCTAATTCCCCCATTGCCGATTACCTTGCTAGGGATATATAATGGTGGCTAATCAGCCCAGGCTGTAGCGAAGCTGGAGGAGCTTCGTAGATCAAACGCTGGAGGAATGAGATGGGAAAGACGCTAGAGGAGATCAACCAGAAGATTCGGCGAGGAGACGTGGTCGTGGTCACCGCCGAAGAGATGGTCGACGTCGTGGCCGAGAAGGGGGCCAAGAAGGCGGCCCAGGCGATCGACGTGGTGACCACCGGTACATTCGGCGCGATGTGCTCCTCCGGCATGATGATGAACCTGGGTCACTCCAGACCGCGGATCAAGCTCGGCGGCGGTCAGGTTCGCCTGAACCGGGTGCCGGCCTATGCGGGGCTGGCGGCTGTCGATCTCTATCTGGGTGCGACGGCAATCCCCGACGAGGACCCCCGGAACGCGGTCTACCCGGGCGAGTTCCGCTACGGTGGCGCGCATGTAATCGAGGACCTGGTGGCGGGACGCGAGGTGCTACTAGAGGCGACGTCATACGGGACGGACTGCTATCCACGCCGCCAGATCAGCACCTATGTCACGCTCAAGGAGATGAATGAGGCCTACCTCTTCAACCCGCGCAACAGCTATCAAAACTACAACGTGGCGGTCAACAAGTCGGACCGCGCGATTTTCACCTACATGGGCGCGCTGAAGCCGCGGCTTGGCAGCGCCAACTACTGCAGCGCGGGGCAGCTCTCGCCGCTGCTCAACGATCCTACCTATCGCACGATCGGGATAGGCACTCGCCTCTTCCTTGGCGGCGGAATCGGCTATGTCGCCTGGCAGGGCACGCAGCACAGCCCGGGCGCGAAGCGCAATGAGCGCGGCATCCCTATGGGGGGCGCGGGCACGCTGGCTCTCGTCGGCGATCTCAAGCAGATGTCGGCGCGGTGGCTGCGGGGGGCGAGCTTCCGCGGCTACGGAACGACGTTGATGCTCGGGCTGGGCATCCCTATCCCCGTGCTCGACGAGGCAATTGCGGCCGCGGCCGGCGTCTCCGACGCGGATATCCAGGCGCCGGTGGTCGACTACAGCCAGGCCTATCCGAACCGGCAGCCGGATGTGATCGCGCATGTCACCTATGCGGCACTGAAGTCGGGTGAGATCCAGGTGGACGGCCGCATCATTCCGACCACGCCGCTGTCCAGCTATCCGCTGGCGCGCGAGATAGCCGGGACGCTGAAGGAATGGATCACGAGCGCGAAGTTCGAGCTCACGTCACCGGTAGCGGCGGTTCCAGGACCGGAGACAGGTGCGGTGATGGGTGCGATGCCCGATCGTGCGCCTGCAGGGGTGGCCGCGTCATGACCAGAGCGAGTGGAGAGGATAGAACAGTGAGCGCTTCCCACAAAGTGGTGCTGCACTTCCCGCCGGAGAGGATCGAGCA
>JBEKKD010000369.1:0-4986 GCA_050010895.1 Armatimonadota bacterium | reverse complement strand
GCTGCCAAGCAGGGCACCCCGGTCAAGGCCGCGGCAGATGGCGTGGTGACGCTGGCCGATGAGTCGTTCCAGCTTCACGGCAAGACGGTGATCATCGATCACGGCCAGGGAACGTCCAGCCTTTACCTGCACATGTCGGCGATCGAGGTGAGCCCCGGGGAGACGGTCGCGCAGGGCCAGGTGATTGGGCGAGTCGGCGCCACCGGCCTCGCGACCGGTCCGCATCTTCACTACGGGGTGTACGCGTATCACGAAGCGGTGGACCCGCAGTTTTGGCTTCACATCCCGCGTGAAGCAGATGCGAGCGCGCCGCGGTAAGCGGCCGCGCCTGCGGTTCGTCGCCGCGACGATACACGCTACACAACAGCCAGCACAGAAAGAGTCGAGCGAGGGATCTCATCATCCCTCGCTCGACTTTTCGTCACGTCTTACTTCTGCTGTTACTTCTTTTTGGCGCTCTTTTTGGCGACCTTCTTCGCCGCCTTCTTCGCCGCCTTCTTCTTTGCTGGCAACTGTGTTGCCCCCCTTTCTGCGCGCCGCGTTTCTTCCGAGGACCGCATCACTTGTGCCCGGGCTCAGGCCCAATCGGCGCGGCACGTTAGTGGATGGCCTACCGCCTCTTTGGCCAGGTCGCGCGCGTCCGCGCGATGCATCTGTTGCATTATGACACAGCTTACAATTCTTTTCGCACTCATCCGCGAAAAAGTTTCCGTATCGCGCGTTCATCGCGCGCGCGACGCTCACGATATTTCTCGCGCGTCATCGTCTGAGTCGCAATTCATCGCGCGCGATAAACACTGATGGATGGCATTCGCGAGCGCAACAGAGGGAAAGGGAGACGACCGCGATGCTGCCGTCGACGCCTCGCGTCACTCTCGTACTGCGAGAACCGAATCCTCTTCCACCAGTATCAGATCATCACCGCCGACCTTCACTTCGGTGCCCGACCACTTCGAATAGATCACTGTGTCGCCGACCTTCACGGCGATGGGAACGCGGTTCCCCTTCCTCGTGACTCGACCTGGTCCGACCGCGAGCACCGTGCCTTCCTGCGGCTTCTTGCGCGCGGTGTCGGGAAGCAGAATTCCTCCCCGCGTTCGCTCTTCACCTTCACTGGGTCGCACGAGAACTCGATCGCCCAGCGGCTTCAACATCGGCCGCACCTCCTGATGGTTGTATTGCATCGCGGCGAGCGCGATGCGGGACACTCCGGGTAAGACGCGCTAGCGCCCCGCGGAGGAGCGCTAGCGCAGCGGCTATTGTAGGGGGAGTCGATGCCGGTGTCAAATCATATCGCCGCAGGCCGCTGGCGAGGCGAGAATGCACTAGAGGGCGCTCCTGTGGCGTCTGGACGCCAACGGGGAGCCCGCAGCGCCTCGGGGTCACGCGTGCGACGCGGCCCCTCCTCGCGCTGTGAGAGCTCCTCGGCAGGAAGGCCATTGGCCGGCCAGAATCCGCGAGTGAGGCCGCCGATGACATCGGCTCGTGACCCATATGCTCTTCAACGGACTTCAGGACTATCTCTCCGCGCTGGACAGGCGCGGCGAGCTGCTGACCATCACCGATCCCATTGATCCCGAACTCGAGGTCACAGAGATCGCGGACCGCTTCGTGAGGGCGGGCGGCCCCGCACTGCGCCTGACGAACCCGAAGGGCTCCCGGTATCCCGTGGTCATCAATCTCTTCGGCACGCTCGAGCGCACCTGTTTCGCACTCGGGGTATCGGATCTGAACGAGATCGGCGCGCGCCTCGAGGAGCTACTGCACGCCGAGCCTCCGAGCTCACTCATCGACAGAATTCGCGCGGTCCCGAAGCTCCTCGAAATATCGAACTGGATGCCGCGCACGGTGGGAAAAGCGTCGTGCCAGGAGGTGATCGAGGATCAGCCAAGGCTCTCGGACTTGCCCGCGCTGAAATGCTGGCCTCAGGACGGAGGCCGTTTCATCACGCTGCCACTCGTATTCACGCGTCACCCGGACACCGGCCGGCGCAACGTCGGGATGTACCGGATGCAGATCTACGATGATTGCACTACGGGAATGCACTGGCACCCGCACAAGGTCGGCGCCGAACACTATCGTCGTTACCGGGCACTCGGCCGGAGGATGCCGGTGGCGGTCGCGCTCGGCAGTGACCCCGCGGTAATCTACTCCGCAACCGCGCCCCTCCCCGAGGACTTCGATGAGATGCTCTTCGCCGGTTTCCTGCGCCGTCGACCGGTGGAGCTGGTGAAGTGTCGGACCAGCGATCTCGAAGTCCCCGCAGACGCGGAGTTCATTCTGGAAGGATATGTCGAGCCGGGCGAACTGCGAATGGAGGGGCCGTTCGGCGACCACACCGGCTATTACTCGCTATCCGATGAGTTCCCGGTCTTTCATCTCACCATGCTGACGCGCAGATCGCAGCCGGTTTACCCCGCCACCATCGTCGGTCCTCCGCCCAAGGAAGACTGCTTCCTTGCGAAGGCGACGGAACGCATCTTCCTCCCGCTGCTGCGGATGCAACTGCCGGAAGTCATCGACATCAACCTCCCGGTCGAAGGCATTTTTCACAATCTTGCCTTCGTGCGCATCGCCAAGCGCTATCCGGGGCATGCGCTCAAGGTCATGCATGCGCTCTGGGGCCTGGGGCAAATGGCGTTCACCAAAATCATCATTGTCGTGGATGAAGAGGTGAATGTGCAGAATCTGTCCGAGGTTATCTGGCGGGTCGGGAACAACATCGATCCTGAGCGCGACATCTGCTTCGTGCGGGGGCCCGTGGACATTCTCGACCACGCCTCGCAGCTTCCGGGCTTCGGATCGAAAATGGGAGTCGATGCAACTCGGAAGTGGCCGGGCGAGGGGTTCGGCCGTCCCTGGCCGGACGTGATCGAGATGGGTCCGGAAACCAAGGCGCGAGTCGACGCGCTGTTCGCCAATCTCGGACTGGAGAAGATGAAATGAGAGAGGTCAGAGAGCTGTTCGTTGCCGTGACTGGAGCCAGCGGCGCGATCTATGCCGATCGGCTCTTGCGGAAGGCAGTCGGTCTCGTCCCCCGCGTCGATCTGGTCCTCAGCACCCATGGCGCCGAGATCGCGGCGCACGAGGTGGGGTGGGGGATGGACTTCGACACCGTTCAGCTCACCGGCCCGCCGGATGAGGTGCTCTCGCGCCTGCGCCTCTCTCACCCAGATGATCTCTCCGCACGGTATGCCAGCGGGTCCGCCGCCCCCGACGCGATGATCATCGTCCCAGCGTCGCTGAATGTGATCGGTCGCGTCGCCGCGGGGATAGGCGACGCGCTCATCACGCGGGCCGCGGCAGTCTGCCTGAAGGAACGAAGGCCGCTCGTCCTCGTGGCACGCGAATCTCCGCTGAGCCTGATCGACCTGCGCAACCTCGTAACGCTGGCTGAGGCCGGCGCCACCATCATGCCGGCCGCGCCCGCCTTCTACTCGAACCCGAAGACGATCGACGAGCTCGCCGACTACTTCGTTGTCAGGGTGCTCGATCAGATCGGCGTCCGGGTGGAGCACGCCGGCCGCTGGGGCGGGTGAGAACGAACCGGGGTGTGCGGGAGAGCTATCCCCATGCGAGCGCCACCCGCGGTTGACATCGGCTTTGTGGCTCTGCTACACTGACCCGTGTCCTGCGGGGTGGTGCAATTGGCAGCACGCCTGACTCTGGCTCAGGAAGCTCTAGGTTCGAGTCCTAGCCCCGCAGCCAGCAGCGCACAGACAAGATACGAGCGTGGCCCCGTCGTCTAGCGGCCTAGGATGCATGGTTCTCAGCCATGAGATCGCGGGTTCGAATCCCGCCGGGGCTATGTACACCCTTGATTTTCTGCTCGGCCATCTGCAGCACGGCCTCCAGGTTGCCTCGCAGCACCAGCACCGCGCCCGGTCGCTTCCGCCTCGGCCGGTCTTCACCGTGCACTTCGATCTTCCCCACGAGCCGTTTCAGCGCGCTCTTCACCTGCTCGACCTGACCGGCCGCCAGCATCCGCGGCAGGTCCGATATGATCCGGCGCACTGTCGCGGGCAGCACATTGATCGCGGCCGGTAGGTCAGCACCTTCCGCTGCTGCCATCTCGTGGCGTAGGCGGTCGCGTCTCGTCTCCACGGCTCGCATCTCGTCTGCCAGAGCGTCGACCAGCACCCCCTTTGCTACGGCCTTCGCCAGGTTCTGAGCTTCGGCGTCAGCTCTGGCCAGCTCGTCCTGAAGTCGTCGCAATGATGTTCGGTGCTTGGCCTGCGCTGAACGCGCCTCCCTCCATCGCTGCTGCACCCGCTGTACCAGTCGATCCAAGAATCCGTCTGCGCAGAAGAGCTCCTCCAACTCATCCAACACCGCGCGTTCGGCCGTAGCAGCATCTACCGTGACCATGCAGTCGCACACCACTTCGCCTCGGTTCTGCCGGGTGCTGCAGGAGTAGGTGTTCGCTCCACGCAGCACGAAAGTGCCGCCGCACTTGCCGCAGACCAGCAGGCCGCTCAGCAGCCGGCGATTGCGCCAGTGCGCCGCCGACTGTAATCCGCCGCGTGACCGCTGTCGTTGCCGGGCCCTGACTGCATCCCACAGCTCCTGCGGTACGATGCGGAGATGAGGCGCATCCTGTACCACCCACTTATCCCTGGGCAGTTCCCTCCGCACCTGAGCCGCATCGCGGTCCGGGTCCCGGGGCCAGGTGCTGCGGTTCCAGATCAGTCGACCGACGTACTTTTCCTGGTTCAAGATGCCCAGGCCCCGGGTCGGATCACCGTGGATCGCCCCATGCGACCAGGTGCGCCGCACCCCCTGCCGGTCTTTCCAGCGCGCTCCCGGCGGCAGTATGCCCTCCGCATTCAGCAGCGCGGCGATCTGGCGAGTGCTCATCCCCTCCGCGTACATCTGGAAGATGCGCCGGATCACTTCGGCCTCAGCCTCGTGGGTGAGATATCCGTAGCCGATGACCGGCCCAGTACCCGATGGGTCGCCTGGTTTGTCCGCGTGCACGGGCCGAGT
>JBEKKD010000368.1:0-5005 GCA_050010895.1 Armatimonadota bacterium | reverse complement strand
GTTGGACTTCTCGACCGCGTCCGGAGTTCCTGGGGCCGACTGACCCTACCCCTTCCGCAGCCGCGCCGGCATCCGATCGCACCGCACCAGATCGCTCAGGGTCTCTCGTCGCACGATCAGATCGGCCTTTCCGCCCGACACCAGCACCGCAGCCGGCCGCGGCAGGCGGTTGTAGTTGCTGGCCATCGAGTAGTTATACGCGCCGGTGGTCTGGACCGCGAGGATGTCTCCGGGGCTGAGTTCTGGCACGGGCAGGTCTGCTATCAGCGTATCGGTCTCGCAGTGCTTCCCCGCCACGGTGACGGTGCGGGTGCACGGCTTCTGCGCCCTGTTGGCCACGATCGCGCTGTACTTCGCGTCGTAGAGCGCGGGGCGCGGGTTATCCGAGAGACCGCCGTCAACCGATACGTAGGTGCGGATTCCGGGGATCTCCTTCACCACCCCGATGGTGTAGAGAGTGGTGCCGGCCTCGCCCACGATTCGCCGGCCGGGCTCCTGGATCAGCCGCGGCAGCGGGAAGCTTCGCAGCGCGCACCGTTCCTTCACCGCGCTCGTCACCGCCTCCGCGTACTGGTCGAGCGACGGCGGCGCATCACCGTTCAGGTAATGCACCCCGGCGCCGCCCCCGAGGTCGATGTCGCCCATCGTGACGCCCAGTGAGTCCCGCACCTGGGCCGCGAAATCCACCATCATATCAGCCGCCTCGCGGAACGGGTCGAGGTCGAAGATCTGAGAGCCGATATGGCAATTGATGCCGTGCAGCCGCAAGCTCGGGGCCTTCAGCACTCTCGCCGCCGCCTCCATCGCCGCCCCGCCCGAGAGCGAGAACCCGAATTTCGTATCCACTTTGCCGGTCTGGATGTGCGTATGGGTATTGGCGGTGACCCCCGGGGCCACCCGGATGAGCACGTTCAGGCGGGCGTCACGCGCCGCCGCGATCTCCTGCAGCGCGTCGATCTCGTCGAGATGGTCGATGCCGAGTCGCCCCACGCCGTTGACCACCGCCATCTCCATCTCGGCGCGGGACTTGTTGCTGCCGTGCATGAAGATGCGCTCGGGCGCGACCCCCGCGTGCAGCGCCGTGTGCAGCTCGCCGCCCGAGGAGACGTCGACGCCCAGCCCCTCCTGGTCGACCACGCGGCAGATCGCGGCGGTGATGAACGCCTTGCCCGAGAACGAAATATGGACGTTGGGGTACCGCGACTCGAACGCGCGGCGATAGTCCTGGCACGTCTGTCGCAGATAGTCCTCATCCACCACGTAGAGCGGAGTGCCGTACTTGCGCGCCAGCTTCATCACATCACAGCCGCCGATCTCCAGGACTCCCCTGCCGTTGACCCGCTGCGTGCCCAGTAACATCCGTTCCTCTCCCATGAAAGTCGACGCCAGACACGCTGTCTGCGGTCTGGCGTCGTGGTTCTCGCTGGTTCTCAGGGGATCATCAACCGGACGCGAACGCACGAACGCCGAGCTCGCGCTTGGCCTTGGTGGTCATCATCATGCCCGTGCGAATGGCGTCCATGCGTCTCGATGTCCCTGAATGATGATATCGGGAGGCGAAGCGGATGTCAACCGCCGATGGCACTCCGAGTTGTCATCCCGAGCGCAGCGAGGGATCACGCCGTTCGCCGCCGAAGGCGGCCTCCCCGTCTATCTGCGGCAATCCGTAGTCGGAATCTGCGTAATCTGCGTTCTGCCGTGCCCTCCGCTTCCCCGCCTCGTCGTTGCCTCCCCCTGTAACTTTTCCTCCCTCCCGTCAGTCTAAGCATCGGAGGCTGAGGTGAGTCCGGACACCGCGAGCACCACGGAGGCGCTGCTGTTGGGCAGAGGGCGACCGGCGCATCAAGCTGGGGAGGCGGATGACAGCCTGGTGGCGCTCGCCCGCGGCGGCGATCAGGCCGCGTTCGAGCGGCTCTACCTCACGCATCGCGACCGGGTGTACGCGCTCTGCCTCAACCTCTGCGGCAATGCGGACCAGGCGCAGGACCTGCTCCAGGAGACGTTCGTGCGAGCATACCGGGCGCTGCCAGGATTCAGGGGGAGCGCCCGTTTCTCGACCTGGCTGCATCGCATCGCGGTCAACCTGTGCCGCGACGCGGCCCACCGGCAGCGGCAGATGGCCGAGCCGGTTGAGCCCGCCGGCCCCGGCGAGAGCGATCGGACCGAGACAGTGCACCTGGTGCGAGCCGCGCTGGCGCAACTGAAGCCGGGCCACCGCACGGTGCTGGCGCTGCGATATGGACAGGCGCTCTCGTACCAGGAGATCGCGGAGATGCTGGATTGGTCGCTGCCGCGGGTCAAAGTGACGCTCCATCGGGCGAAGCTGGCGTTCAAGGCGGTCTACGAAGGTGAGTAGTGAGATGAAGTGCGCTGAGTTCACACACAAGTTCGAGGAATACGTGTCGGGGGAGCTTCCCGCCGCCGAACAGGCGGAGGTGGCGAAGCACCTCGATGCCTGTGCCGGCTGCCGCGCGCAGGTGAACGCGCTGCGCTCTGCCGAGGAGGCGCTGCGCGCGCTGGCGCGCGCCGAACGCGCGCCTGAGATGCTCGACGATCTCCGGGCGCGCCTGGCCACGCGGCCGCGGAGAACATGGCGATGGGCCTCGGCAGGTGCGGCCGCGCTGGCTGCCGCCGCGGTGCTGATCCTGTGCGCGCACAGACCGGCGGCGAGGCCGCTCCCTCGGCCCGCGCCGACGAAGGTCGAGGCCCGCGCGCCGCAGGGAGACACCGAGAGGCAGACGGCGACGGTTGTCGCGCCGGCCCCGCGAGCGGGAGAGGACGCTCTCGCTGCGCCGGAGCACGGGCATCGCAGGTTGGTGAAGAGGCCGGCATCGGGAGGCGCGCGAAACGACGCGGCTTCGGCACTGAAGTACCGAAGCAACGGGTACCCGATACCGGCGCCCGAACAGAAACAGGAGCCGGCCTCGGAGACGGCTGAGCCCGCTGCCCCACAGGACGCCCCGGCCGAAATCGCACAGGCCCCCGGCGGCGTCATCCTGCTGCTCGGCGAGCCGGAGCCGATCCTGCCGTCGGGGAGCTGTTATCTTGAAGTGACGTTCCCCGATGGGGGGAAGTCGGTGACGGATCAGTCGGTCGAGCGGGACGCGGCGGGTGAAGCGAAGGCGGTGCAGGTGACATATCTGCAGACCGCGGCCGAAGGGCCGCACAAGGAGGGTTAGATGAGAGCGCGTACGCGAGTGTTATTGCTGGCAGCCGCGTTGCTTCTGCTGGCCGGCGCGTGCCAGTGTCCGGCCGCGGGCGGAACCGTGGGCGCGAGCGCGAAGGAGCAGAAAGCGCGGCGAGCCAAGCTGAGCTCCGAACTCGCTTCATTGCGTCTGGACGCCGCGCGGCAGGCTGTCCAGGAAGCAGAAGTGCGCCTGAAGGCCGCCCAGGAGGGACTTCAACTCGCACAGGGCCGTTACGAGGCGGGGGTGGGCTCGCAGGAGGATGTGTCGAGCCACCAAGTCGCGCTGGCCGCGGCATCGACCGCCCTTGCCAAGGCCCAAGCGGACCTCGCAGAGGTCCAGGCCTCTGCCGCATCGCGCGTAACCCTATCCGTTGTCGGCGCCGCTGTCAAGGCTGCCTTGTCCAAGCTCTTCGAGGGCACGGGCCAGTCGTATGTCCTGGACCCAACCGTCGTGGAAGGCATCCCGATCACCGTCACGCTCAATAACGTCGAGTTCGGGAAGGCGCTTGCGGCGGTGTGCGAGGCGGCGGGGCTGCACTGCGAGAACCGCGATGGCGTCTGGGCTATTTCAAAGGCCACCGACATGGCCACCATCGGCGGCTTCCGATGGCCCGTCGTGGGTGCGATGGGAGTTAGCCGGCCGACGCTGCCAGGCGAAATGCCCGGCAATATCCAGTTCGGCGACAGTCGAATCCTGCGCCAGCTCGCCGGCGGAGGCGAACCGCTCGAGTTCGAGCTTCCCGGGGCGCCGAAACACCCCTCATTCAAGGGCGAAGACAGCCTCATTGACCTCGACGTCAAGGACATGCCCCTGAGCGAAGTGGCCGCGAAGCTGTCGCAGAGGGTGCCACCGCCCAAGCCGAGAGAATTGCGGCGCGGGTTTCCCATGGAGGAGTTCAGGAGCGTGGAAATCGTCGTAGATGACTCGATCAAGAACCTGAAGGTGACGGCCAGAATCCACAAGTGGCCGCTGGGGAAGGTGTTGGACTTGCTGATTGGCCAGGCAGGTCTGGCATGCTCCAGGGAAGACGTCCGCGGTGAACCGATCCCGGCCCTGCCTGACACTGTGCTCGATAGTGAGGGCAGGGAGGTTCCCGTGGAGGACCCTAACAACTCCGTCTATGCGCCGACCACGAAGCTCTACCTTGTCCCCAGGCCCGAGCTGAGCGTGTCGGTCAGGGGCGGAACGGGCGGCGGCGGAATGAGCCTCGGCCCGAAATAGCATTGCCCCAGTGTCATAAGTCCTCTCGTCTTTGCCGGGCATCCGCCGCCGTCTGCGGATGCCCGCTGTCTTTTCCGACTCATCGACTCCTCGACTCTTCGCCCCCTTCAGCCCGCGCCCCCACCGTCCGATGTTCTCCTGTAGGGCGGGGCGCGCGTGCGGCACGCTCGCGCGAGCCAGCAACGCAGGGGGGCGTGATGGACGATCGGCGGATCAGAGCAGGGAACCGACGAATGAGAATCCGCGCGGGAACGCGCCTCATCGCTGTCGCCCTCATCATCGCGGCCGCCGCGTTGGTGGCCGCGCGGCCCGCAGGCGCGGAGCCCATGCACGAGGAGTTCCCCATCTGCACCGCGCCCGGGACCCAGTGGCGCCCGGATATCAGCGGCAACATCGTCGTCTGGAGCGACATGCGGAATACCTCCATGGAGAACTCCTGTGACATTTGGGGCTATAACCTCGCGTCGAAGACCGAGTTCCCCATCTGCACCGCGACCGCTGGCCAGTGGTACCCCGCCATCAGAGATCAACTCGTGGTGTGGCAGGACTACCGTGACCAGACCACGGGCGCCGACATCATCGGCTACGACCTCGCC
>JBEKKD010000367.1:0-5014 GCA_050010895.1 Armatimonadota bacterium | reverse complement strand
ATGATGAAGGGTGATGTCCTCGCCCAGCCGACGGACGACGACCTGCTTGCCCGTGAACTCCGGCGGCACCTCGAAGCGCCGGCCCCCAGGGAGATGGTAGCCTCCCGGCTGACGGTGCGGGTCTCTTCGACGGCCAGCGCGGTGCGCAGGTCCGGGGGTGCGGTGCGCCGGGAGGTGGCGGAGGCCGACACGGTCAGCTACCTACGTACCCCGCCGCGCCGCTCGCGGTACGAGCCGAGTGCGTGAGCAGCAGGTCGGGGCGCGTCCTTGCCGAGCCGCTATCCCGCAGCTTCCGGGCCGGCCAACTCGTTCAGCTTCCTGGCTCTGTCAGGTCCGCTCCCGGCGCTCCCACCCCTGTCCTGGAACTGCTTGGCACCCACAGGCATGCCCGCCGGCCGTTGCCGTTCAAGCCCGCGGCTCTACCTGCGCCGGCGCCCCCAGTTGCGGCCGGAGTCGCAGCATCACCACCTTGATCACCGCGGCCACCGGAACGGCCAAGACCACGCCCACGAACCCGAGCAATGCTCCACCCGCGAGCAGGGCGAAGATCGCGGTCAGTGGATGCAGTCCCACCCGGCGGCCCACCAGTTTGGGGTAGAGGACTTGGTCGGCGATCAGATTGCCAGCCACCATGATGGCGAGCACCACCAAGATGAAGCCGAGCTTCATGCCGCTCACCACCATGATCAGGCCCGAGATCACCACTGCGCTGGGATACCCTACATACGGGACGACATAGAGCAGGCCGGTCATTACCCCGAGCAGGATAGAGAAAGGCACTCCGGTAACAGTCAGCACGATCACCGCATAGAGCGCAACAATGCCAGCCAGCATCGCCGTCCCTGATAGATAGCGGCCGGCCACCCGGTCGATGTCACGCAGCATCTCCCGCACCGTTTCGCGCCGTCGCTCCGGCAGCGCGAGCATCAGGTGTCGACCCAGGGCGTGGTAATCGCACAGCAGCCAGAAGGTGACTACCGGGGTAATGATCAGCAGCGACACGATCACCAGGGAGCGGTTCAGCCATCCGGGACCCGCGTGGAGCAGGCTGAGCGCGTAGGCTTGCGCCTTGCTTCCCACCTCCGCGAAGACCGCGCTTACGTCACGGGGTAGCAGCCCCACGAGTCGGCCCCAGATTTTCGCCGTGTGCTGCAAGCCCTGATAGAACTCGCGGCCCTTCTGGGCGTAGGTCTGATAGTCGGCCGCGAGTGTCCCTGCCTGCTCCGCCGCCGTCGGCACTACCAGCAGCATCAGAACCACGAAGCTCACCAGGAATACGCCGAAAACGACCCCGATAGCCTGGGCGCGACGCCAGCCGCGCCGCTGCAAGGCGTCAATGCCTGGGTTCAGCAGGTAGGCAATCACCGCTCCCATGACAAAGGGGAGCAAAATGCCCCGAACGCGATAGAGCAACCAGATCACCAACAGCCCGGCCACCAACCCCCAGAGCCACCGTGGCCACGCCAGCGGGCTCACCTCCGGTTCCTCTGATCCCCCCTGACGCGCCAGCCCCCGCATGGTCGCCGCATGGATGACCGTAACTACGTAAGTTAGCACCACTACAGCGATCAGTGCCACAGTAGCCGTTGACAGATCCAAGGCAATACCTCCGCGGAATCAGGTGTGACCAGACTCAGGCCTGACTTGCCATGTACTGAGCTGAGCTGAGATGCAGAGCGGCGGTGGGCCCGACTCGTGCCGCGTGACGGCTCCGGTTCCTCCCCGGCCAGAACCTGCTGCAGGATGCCGACGAGCTGCATGGGCTCGAACGGCTTGGTGACGATGGCGGCCCCCCCTAGCTCTGTCACCCGCTGGTGTACCTCCGGCTCCTGGGCCTGCTCGGGACCTGCTAGGGTTCGGATTCCCTCCGCGGCAGGGTGAACCAGAACGTGCTTCCTCTGCCCTCCTCGCTGTCCACTCCAACTTGGCCGCCATGGGCCTCGACGGCGAGCTTGCAGAACGTGAGGCCGATACCCGTGGAGTACCTCTGCTTGTTGGCAGGATGTTCGACCTGACCGAACTTCTCGAAGATCCTCTCCCGGTACTCGGGTGGGATCCCTGGACCCGTGTCCTGCACGAGGACGCGCACTGCATCAGCGCTGGGTTCGATGCCTACACTGACCCGACCACCGTCTGGCGTGAACTTCAGGGCATTGCCCAGCAGGTTCTGGAACACGCGGGCGATGATCTCGGCGTCGGCCATCACCGTCACCGGCTCGTCGGCGCCACTCAGCATGAGTTGTCGGTCGCCCCTCAGGGGCTCCACCTTGGCGAGGGCCTCTCTGGCAATCGTGAGCAGCTCACACTGGGTCAGGTTGAGCTTCATCTCTCCGGCTTCCATCTTGCTCACGTCCAGAAGCGAACTCACCATCTCCACCAGGTCCTCGGTAGAAGCGAGTGCCGTCTGGACGAACTGCCGCCCCTGATCTGACAGGCTCTCTCCCTCGAGCCTCTCCAGCGTTTGCAGGAAGCCGTAGAGGGCCGTTAGCGGCGTTCGCATGTCATGCACGACCATGTGCACGAGGTTATCCCGAAGTTTCTCGAGCGTGCGAAGTTGTTCGTTGCTTTCCTGTATCAGGCGTTTCTGTCGGCGGAGTTCCAGGTGGGTCGCCACCCGCGCCTGAACCTCTTCAAACTGAAACGGTTTGGTCACGTAGTCGACGCCGCCGACCTTGAAGGCCTTGACCTTGTCCATGGTCTCGTTGAGCGCGCTAATGAAGATCACAGGAATTCCCGACAGCTGCTCATCCGCTTTCAGGCACTCACATACTTCATAACCATTCATCTCCGGCATGATGATGTCAAGGAGAATCAGGTCGGGGGGGTCATGCTTGGCCGTTTGGAGGGCAAACTTTCCGCTGGAAACGGGCCTGACTTTGTACCCCCGCTCTTTGAGCATCCCCGTCAGAAGGTGCAGGTTTGCAGGAGTATCGTCAACGACAATAATGCTCGGCACAGGTTGATGAACCGTCGCGTTCTCCATTACGTTCTTGCTCCAGGCTGCAGTACATCTAACAGGCTCTGGTAATCAAATGCGTGCACGAAATGCCTAAGCCTTTGCGCACTGTAAATGTCGTAGTGTTCGACTTCATCGGTCAACGTCAGCAGTTGGTCGGGGTCGGCATTCATCGCCGCTTCGCGCATCTGGCAAATCAGCTCATCAGGCAGGGCCGCCAGGACTTCCGGTGTCAGGGCGGCTGTCGCGGCAGCATCCGACGCCTGCGCCTCCGACACGGCATCACCGGCATAGACGTTCTGGACACCAGACAGTATCTGCACTGACTCATTCCCTTGTTCTGCAAATCCAAGCGCCACGTTCAGCGTGTCCATGAACTCATCGACCTTGATGGGCTTGGTGAGATACCGGAAGAATCCTGCCTCCAGGCCGTTCTCAATATCGCGTGGCATGGCATTGGCACTAATGGCAACGACGGGAATGTGTGCTGTTGCCGGGTCTTCGCGCAGGATTTCCAGGGCTTCGATGCCGCTGATGTCAGGCAGATTGATGTCCATCAGGATCAGCTCCGGCTGCGAGGTGCGCGCAAGCTCGACGCCGAGACGCCCTGTCACCGCGGTCAGCAAGCGCAGATCGGGGCGGCGCGCGATGAGTTGCTCGACCAGCTGCAGGTTAGCCGGGTTATCTTCTACATAGAGGAGGATGCGCGGCGGCGCACCGTTCGGCACTTGCGGCTGGACAATTGCGATGGGTTCGTCTTCTCCAACCGCAGGTTGTGGCGCAACATCCGCGATCAGTTCGATCCAGAACACACTTCCCGCCCTGACAGTGCTTTCCGCGCCGATTGCGCCCCCCATCAGTTCTACCAGTTGCTTGGCTACCACCAGACCGATGCCCGTGCCTTCCTCGCCGCTGGTCTCCTGTCCGAGACGATTGAACGGCTGGAATAGCTGCGCCAGCTTTTCCGGAGGCAATCCTTCACCCGTGTCCTTGACGCTGATGTGAATGCGTTCCGGGGCACTCGCAAAGCAGTCTACGACGACCGTTCCCCCAACCTTGTTGTATTTTATCGCGTTGGAAAGCAGGTTGATGAGCACCTGCTTCACCCGGGTCCGATCGGCATGAACGAAGTAAGGGATGTCGAATGAGGGAAAAGTCATACCGATGCCACGCTGTTGTGCCTGCGATTGGATCATGGCCTGACATTCAGACATGACCTCGGCCATCGACAACGGTTCCGGCGAGAGCGTCAGTTTCCCGGACTCGATCTTTGCGAGATCGAGGATTTCGTTGATCAGTTTCAGCAGATGCCATCCCGCCTGGAGAATCTGGCCAATGCTTTCTTGCTGGGAGGGCGACGGCGGCGGGGAATTGGACTCCATCAGCTGGGCGAAACCGAGGATCGCATTGAGCGGGCTGCGCAGCTCATGGCTCATGCGGGAAAGGAAATCCGACTTCGCCAGGTTGGCTTCTTCCGCCACAGACTTGGCGCTCTCCAGCTCGACGTTGTTCTCTTTCAGCGTCTGTTCGAAACGTTTGAGCTCCGTGACATCGCGTGCGGCGGCGAACACGCCCTGCAGCTTCCGGTCACGGTCGTAGAAGGTGGTCGCATTGTAGGATACCACTGTTTCCTTGCCGTCCCAGGCGCGCGCGGTAAGCTCGTAGTTGGTGACCTTCTTTTCGCTCAGCACCAGTTTGATGCTTGCCTCGGCCCGCTCCGGGTCGGTGAAGTAGTTCTTGAACGGCGCGCCGATCAACTCGTCACGCGTGCAGCCGGTGAGAGCCTCCATCTGCTTGTTGACATCGGTGATGATGCCGGACGGATCGGTGGTCATAATCGCATCGATGTTCGATTCGAAAAGAGAGCGGGTGTAGAACTGCTGGTCGCGCAGTCGCTGATCGAGCAGCTTCTGCTCTGCTTCGACCTGCTTGCGCGCGGTATTATCGGTGCCGATCAGCAGATAGCCGATGATTGCATCTTGAGCGTCGCGCAGTGCCGTGACCGACACGACCGCCGGAAAGCGGCTGCCGTCCTTGCGGATATAGGTCAGCTCGTAG
>JBEKKD010000366.1:0-5015 GCA_050010895.1 Armatimonadota bacterium | reverse complement strand
GGAATGCGCCGCCTCCAGCGCCTCGGCGGTCGCAGTGGCGATAGTCAGCGCCGCATTCAGCGATAGCGGTCCCTCGCGCTGCAGCCGCGCCTTCAGGCTCTCCCCGGGAACGTACTCCATCACGATATAGTGATAGGGCCCGTCGCTCCCGGTGTCGTAAACCGCCGCGATGTGCTCGTGGATGATGCCGGCCGCCGCCCGCGCTTCCCGACGGAATCGAGCCAGGAACTCCGCGTCCGCGGCGAGCTCCGGCCGCATCACCTTGACCGCCACCGCCCGCCCCAACACGCGATCGCGGCCGCGGTAGGCGACGGCCATGCCGCCTTCGCCGATCTTCTCCAGAATCTCGTAGCGGTCGCTCAGGACCTGGCCGATCATCATCGCAGAATCGTCACCCTACCTGCGAAACCCCCGCCACAGTATCACTGCCATACTCAGGGCGAGAAGCGCAATCGAGGCGACGATGAGTGCCGAGGGATATTCCGGCGGTATCTGTGCCGGCCAGGGGTACAAGCTCGCGGTCGCGAACGCCAGAGCCGCGCCCGCGAACAGCACCACCGCCAGACCGATGTTACGGCCCCGCCGGCGCGCCTGGAAATAGGCCGTGCCAAGCACCCACGCCAGCAGAGCCCCACCCACACCGAACCGCCACCAGCGCACCTCATCTCTCCCTCGAGCGCGATATCATAGGCCCGGATACGGCAACCGCTCGCCCGCATCCTGCTCCGCTACGCGACTGCCGTCGCGAGCCACCTCTCTGTGGCGCGGGTGTGGAAGCGGCTCGCATGCCCGTCCGCCTTACCCCGGCGTATCGCTCGCTCCCGCGCCGCCCCTCTGCGGCTTCCCTGCCTGCCTCCGAATCGCCGCCTGCTCCTCGCGAGACAAGTCTCGCTTGTCCCCCGTCGCGTACACGTGGATGGCGCGCTGCGGCGCCACCGGACACGCGCTCTCGCACAGCCCGCACCCCACGCACATCCGCTCATCAATCACCGGCCGTCCCACCTCATCGATCACCTTCTGCGAGATCGCGGTATACGAGCACGCCTCCTGGCAGACCAGGCACTGCTTGTCATTCGCCCAGGCGATGCACATGCTGCGATCGACGATGGCCGTGCCCAGGTAGAGATGCGACTTCTCCTCCACCGTGAACGGCTCGATCGCTCGCGTCGGGCAGACGCTGCCGCACAACGTGCACGGCTGCGCGCACGGACCGATCTGCGGCACCAGGATCGGCGTCTCCAGCGCCTCCAATCCGCCTTCACCGAAAGCCGGCTGGAGCGCGTTCTCCGGGCAGATCCGCATGCACTCCCCGCAGCGAACGCACGCCGTGACGAATGATTCCTCCGGAAGCGCTCCCGGCGGCCGGATCAGCTTCGACCCCGCAAACTTCGCAGCCGACGACGCCGCTGGCCGTTGCCCCCAATCGATCTTCGGCAGCACGATCGCCGCCACCCCCACGCCTGCCGCCTGCAGCAGCCGCCGCCGATCGAGTTCCAGCCGGTCGTCCCGGTGCGTCTGCGCTCGCCCCGCGGTGATCGAAATGGCGCTCACCGGGCACACGGCCGCGCAGCTATAGCATTCGATGCACTCCACCCCACGATACGCGTGCGGATCGTCGGTGATCGCGCCGACCTTGCACTCGTTCACGCATCGCATGCAGCGCGTGCACCCATCGGACACAGCCAGCCGGATAGGGGAGGCCTTACCGAGAAACCCCAGCAGCGCCCCCAGTGGACACAGGTTGCGGCACCAGAAGCGCCGGGCGAACCGGCCCAGTGCGATGATGCCTGCGAACGCCGCGAACGTGAACGCCCCGAGGCGGAAATACACCGGCCGCGCGATCACCCCGAGCCCCGTCTGCACCGGGGAGATCGCCCGCGTGAGCCAGTCGTGCCGTGCCGCGAAATCCGTGTATCCAAGCCCTGCGATGCTGTCGTTCGCCAGACCCGCGAACCACTGCGCCACCGGAAGCACGACCAGGGCGAACGTTCGCGTCAGCAATGCGATCGGATCCAGCCAGTAGACCGCCGACAACCCGACCGTCTGCGTGATCCCCAGGTCCCCCGCAGAACGGTGTGCCGCCGGCAGGATGATCGTCAGCAGCAGCGCCGCGAGCACGTAGAACTTCACCCGCCGCAGTTGCGGCGCTTTCGATGGCCGCTGCCCGCGCACGTGAAACAGCCGCTCGGCGAGATCGATGGATGTGCCCATCGGGCAGACCCACCCGCAGAACACGCGCCCCAGCGCCAGACTGAGCGCGAGCACCGGGATCGCGAACCACAGCAGCAACGATATCGCGTGGCGCGTCGATGCCATGCCCGACAACGCAATGAGCGGATCGGCGCGCAGAAAGCTATCCGGCGGGATCGGCGTTGCGACCAGGTACGCGGCGAGACCGAACAGCACGACGAAAGCGGCGAGGAAGACGAGCTGGCTCGCCCTCCTCACTCCGCGCAGACGTCTAGACATGCTTGACCTTGATCCGATCCAATCGCATCTCGCCCACACCGGAGGCGAATGCCAGCTTGATATGCCCGACATCCTGGGGCTTGAAGTTCAGCAGCGTCGTCCCGTACGCGTCGACGGCCACTGGATCGACGCCGGCCACAACCACCCCCGGCGTCCCAACCCTCCCGGGGCCCTTTGGGCCGTTGGTCAGCAGCGTCCGCACGCCGTCCAGGATCGTCAGCTTCGGCCTGAACTGCGCCGCGAAATCAGCAATGCACTGGTCCAGGCTCGCGCTCTCGTGCCACGCCCCGCGATCCCATACCACGCCCATCATGTTCTTGACGCCCAGCGTCACCTTCGTCGAGCCGTGCACTTTCGCGATCGGAAGGTTGATGCACACATCCGCCCGCATCAGGTCCCGCAGTACGTCGACCGACTTCAACACCTTCCCTCGGGACAGCTTCACTCGCTGGTACATGCTCTGCGAGCGCGCCGATATCACCTGCGCTCCCGCCTTCTCGGCCGCGACCTGAATCCCGCTCATCTTGAACGCCGCGGTGTCGAGATCGATCGAGTGGTCGATCACCTTGATCTCGCGCGCCCCCGCGGCCTTGCACAGCCGCACCACCTCAGCCACCACCTCGGGGTTCGTGGTCGCCGCCTGCTCGGGCGTGCGCGCCCAGGCCACATTCGGCTTGAGAACCACCGTGTTTCCGGGCTTCACGAACTGCTTCATCCCCCCCAGCCCGTCGACCGCCGCCTGCACCAACTGCGCGGGGCTCCTCTTGGAGGCCACCGCGATGGTCGGCGGGCCCGCTGCCTCGGCCGCCCCGTCCAGCCCGGCGAGTTCCCCAATGCCGTACACGGCGAGTCCGGCCGCAGCCGTTCGCCTCAGAAAATCACGACGCGATATCTCATCATGGGTCATCGTGTTCGTCCCCTTCGAGCTATTCGACGCGCCGGCCCGTCAGCCGGACCGGCCGGCGCTTCCTGCTAGCCACCCCTCTTCACTGGCTGCGGCGCGGTCTGCGCAGCCGGCTTGGGCGTGGCCGGTGCCTTCGCCGCCGGCGGAGCCTGCGCGGGCGTTGCGCCCCCTGGCCTGGATGCGGCCGGAGCCTGCGCCGCGGGCTTGCCCTGAACGGGCGCCCGGCCCCCCGCCGGCTGCGCCGCTTTCGGCGCGGTCGCGGCCTGCTGCTGCTGCAACATCGCTTTCTGCTTCTCTGCCTGCTGCTGCTGATACTGAACCAGCCAGTCCTGCTCTTTCTTCGCCAGATCCGGCTTGCCCAGCCGCTGGTAGACCCCGACCAGTTGGCTGTGAACCCCTGGCATATCCGCCCAGTTGCTTGCTTCCTGATACATGTTCAGGGATTCGTCCTTCTTCCCCAGCTTCTCATCCGCCTGCGCGAGACCCAGCAGCGCCTGCGCCCGCGCATCCGGCAGCGACTGCTTCTGGTCCTGCGTCACCGTGTCGGCCGCGTTGCTGAAGTTGTCGGCCGCTTCCTTCCACTGGTTTTTCACCGCGTACATCATCGCGAGATTGTAGTAGATGATCGCGCCCACCAGGCCTCTCTGCTTGCCTGCCTCGGTCGCGGCCTTCTGCATCTGCGTGAGGGCGTCTTTCTGCCTGTTCTGCTCGATCGCCTGATAGGCCAGTATCTCCGGATCGGTGACGTCGATCTTCGCCGACTGATGCAGCGTCTGCTGATACGCATCCCACGCCTGAGACTGCCGGCGCTGGACGAAGCTCGCGAGCAACTGCGGCTTGTTCTTCTCGAAATCCTTCGGCAGCTCGCGGGTCCGCCCCTCGACCTTCACGATCGCGTAGCCCGCTCCCGTCTTCGCGGGCTGGGACACCTCCCCGGGCTTCAGGTTCGCCATCGCCTGCTGCAGCTCGGGCGGATAGCCCGACAGCATCATCATCGGTTGAGAGCCGCCACTCTTCTTCCCGGCCGGATCGTCCGACTCGGCTGTCGCCAGCGCGGCAAAATCCGCCCCCTGCTTGGCCTTCGCCGCCACCTCCTCGGCCCGCTTCCGCGCCTCGTCATCGGTGCGCGCCGGCTTGCCCGCGGGATGGAGGCTCACCAGAATCTCCCGGATGTGCATCCGATCGTACGATGCCATCAGATCCTGCTCGTTGCCGGCCACGCCTGCGGTCACCTTCTCCCGCAGCTTCTGCATGGTCAGATCATCCCGGATCTCATCGCTGGACTGATCGACCAGACGGTTCAGCATCCACTTGCGAAACGACCGCGCGCTCATGCTCTTCACGGACTGCTTCTTCTCCACGGTGGCCACGATCCGGCCCAGTGCCGGCTCCAGATCGGGCCCCTTATACTGCCCGCGAAGCTGCTCGAGTTGCTGATCGGCGATCTTCTCCGCCTGCGCCTCCACGTCGCGGCCCGATACTGTGATGCCCTCGGTCGCGGCCTGCTTCAGCAGCAGCTCATCCATCACCGCCTGGTTGAACGCCTGCAGCCGGAAGCGGGCGAGCTGCTCCAGGCCGACCGTCTGCCCGAACGCCTGGTACATGGCCACCTGCCCCATCCCCTGGTCGAACTTCAGATCGA
>JBEKKD010000365.1:0-5019 GCA_050010895.1 Armatimonadota bacterium | reverse complement strand
AGGATCCAGCTTCCCCACTTGCTCCGCGTTGTGGTATGATGACGCCACTTCAGGCAGATCCCTGCTGAGTCTCGCTCCCGGGTGAAGTGGTCACATGGGCCTGGAACCGCGCTGAGCCGCTGTGCTAGGAGCAACGGGCGCTGGGGATAATGGTAGATTTTGCCAGCATGAGACCGCGACGATGGCACAACGATGGTGGGATGGCCTCCGGTGGCGTGCGCGTATAGCGCACTGCCAAGCGCGACGGGGAACAGAGGGTAGCCTGCGGCGCGCTAGGCGGCGAGTCGAAAGCCCGTGACGCGGACCTCCGGGAAGAAGCGGCGCTCGATGTGATCGGGAACGGTCTTCGCCGTGCGGGCCGGCGCTGACCATTCCCGCCCTGCATGAATCACATCCGGCACCGCGCCTTTGAGGGTGGTGTGCGGCCGCCAGGAGTTGTAGTAGCAGGCGAAGTCGGCCAACAGCACCTCCAGGTGATCCAGCCCTCTGATCATCGGCACGCGCCGTAGCCACTCGTACTTCAGCGTCCGGATGACGCGTTCGGTCACTGCGATGGAGCCGTGCTTACCCACCGCGCCGAGTCGCTGCTTCACGTTCCATCGCCAGAGCAGGTCACGGAACGCATCAGAGGTGAATACTTTCTCCTGATCGGTGATGATGTGTTCGGGCGCACCATGATGCAGGAACGCCTCCTCCAGCACCTCCACCACCCAGCCTGCATTCGGCCCCTCCAGGGGGCAGCTGGCGACCACCTGGCGTGAGAAATGATCGATCGCCACCAGCGCCCAGGTGGGCCAGATGCGCCACCGCCACACCCGAGTGCGATCCGCGCTCCACACGTGGTTGGGATAACGGGCCACGATCTGGCGGGGCTTCTTCTCTTCAGGCGTTCCGGCTGCCGCCGCGGGCGTGCCTTCAGGCCGCGGTTTTGGCCTGAGCAGGATGTTGCGGACCGTGGACGCCGCCAGGAAGATGCCCAATGCTCCCAGCACCAGGGCGATGTGGCGCCGGCCCCAACCAGGATTCGCCGATGCCATCTCCCATACCAGCCGTTCCAGCTCCTCCGAGGTCCGGCGCAGTGACAGCTGGCACTTGCGGCCACAGAGTCCCACGCCGTCCTGGATCCGTCGCAGCCAGCGCCATACCGTGGACCGCGCCACCCCGAAGTGCTTGGGAATCTGTCGTCGTGGGATGCCGAAGTACTGGATACACCACAGAATGTGCAGCCGCTCCGCCAGGGAGTAGGGCTTCCGGATGTGGGCGGCCTGCAGGCGCCGTTCCGCACAGGCGAGCCGCTCAATCAGAAACTCGACGGTGTCCCGCAGCATCACGTTGTCGGCCTGCACCTTCGCCCCCTCACCCGCAGCCTTCGCCGCTTGCTCCAGGCCCAGTCGGCGTGTCCGGCCCGCCCACCGGCCACTCAGCAACACCGCCTTCATCACCAGGCAGACCGCCGTTTCAGCTGCTTCCACGTGAGTTCATCCTCCAGGGAAATGGAATGCCCACGATACACCAGGGGATGCCGTCAGAGCAAGGCTGGGGCGGTTCTACGGCGAAGTGACCACTTCACGTGGGTTCATCCTCCAGGAAGATGGAGTGCCCACGATACACCAAGGGATACCGTCAGAGCAAGGCTGGGGCGGTTCTACGGCGAAGTAACCACTTCACCCGGTCACGGAGCAACCACGCCGGCCAAAAGCTGGCGCATTCATCCGAAACAGCAGCAACACTCAGCAAATGGTCTTCCTCAAAGGGCAGAAGAAGACATTCTGCAATTGGCTCTATCGCGAAGTTCTCACTGCGTAAACCCCACCGTTAGTGTCGGAGAAGTGTTACCCCGTTGATCCGTCGCAAAGATGGTGAGCGTATACCCGATGTTCTCCACCGCCAGGTCGGAACTGACAGTTAAGTTGATAGGATCGGTGCGAAAATAGCCACTCCCATCCGCGGTAATGTGCAGTTGGCCTACCAGGCCCCCTTCTCGCCTGACTTCTTGCCCGGTGCCGCGCCAGGTTATTCTGATGGAGAGGTCGGCATTAGGCGCGGTCCTTCCCTCCACAACAACCTCTTTGCCGACCTGATCATCCTTGATTGGGCTTATCAGCCTGGGCGTCAGTGATTCGTCAGGAACCGGGGCAGTTCCGAAGTGCAGCGGCCCTTCGGATTGGGAAGTCATGACACGGCCGTCTTGAGTATTCAACGTGACAATAATGGGTTCGTCCCGGGGAGTCGTTAGTTCCGGTACCCTGAAGATGCCCGTATACATCCCCGGCTGATCGGCGCTTTCAGTAAGCGGAATATCGCGCCGCCATGAACCCAGGCTAAAGCTGCCCTGGCATCCGGGAGTGCCGGTAACCCGTAATCGGTAGGTGTCACCCGGCAGCAAGGGGCCGGCGATATCGCTGATAATCCTGATCTGCGCGCGCTCATTGCGTTGGAGAGTTATCGCATAGACCGCATTCGTGTCGGGCGTCACGCGCAAAGATACCCGGTCTCCAATCTTGATTTCATCATACCGCTCCGGGCCTCCGGACTCAGTGGTAACCACAACTGGCGATCTCACCCGGAAAGGTCGCGTTCCTGAGTCAAGCACAATCTCATCCAGCGTCTTAGCCTGAACAATGCCCTGAACTGTGTCATATTCTGCATCGATGGTAACAACATTGCCGTCGGCATCGTACTCAACGGTCGCCAAGTCGCCAATATGCACATCTCGCGGCGATGCTTGATAATCCCGGCTCAAGAAGACGGTGGAGGCAGTGATATTATAGACTTTCAAACTCGAATCGACCATCAGGACCAACCGGCTAGCTGTAATCGCGGAAACGGTTCCTGTTATCCTGCCTCCCTGCGGTTGCGGTTCCGGCTGAGGTGGCGCCGGCGCTAGTGGCTGCGGTTGTGGCTGCGGTTCCGGTTCCGGTTGAGGTGGCGTCGGCGGTTGTGGCTGCGGTTCCGGTTGTGGCTCAGGATGGGGGAGATTGATGGATACCGTCTGAGAGGCATCTTCCCAATTGACATCAGCACCAAAGGCCTCCGCCGGGAAACGCACCGGCATATAAGTGCTGCCGTTAACCAATTGGGGAGGCACATCCAGCGTGACTGCGCGATCGCCAATATAAGCGGTGCGCTGGTTGATGCTCATGCTGATGGTCGTATCTCCTCGCACCGCGCTAGCGGTCTGCGTTGTCGCCATCCATTTTACCGTTGCGCCCAGGCTCTCAAAGATGACGCGCATCGGTAGAAGCACCCGGTCGTTTCGCACAATCGCGGGCGGTGAGGAAGGCAAGGTTTCCCCATTCACCACGACCGTTACGGCGAAGGCCGCGCTGGCGCTCACCAGCAAGACCAAGACTAAGCTCAGCAACAACCAATTTCGCATTTCTCTTCCCCTTTGAGGCGGTCTCAGCACTGGGGTAACGTGAAGAGTTTCGGCGCCTACCGTCGAAAAAAGCGGCTGGCAAACCAGACGTGACGGGAGGCGCCGATGGGAAAGATAGCAGGAATCTGATCTCGTGTCCAGCAGGCTCAGCCAGGGCAATCGCATCTTATCCCACGAGGATGGCCTCCAGGAAGGAATTGTCCCGGCCGGCTTTCTTGATGCTGCCCCGCACACTGGCTTTGCGGGGCGTGGTCTTCTTGATGAGGTTGAGGGCGAGGCGCCGCAGCAGCGCCAGATTCTCCGGGGCGTGGTCTTTGCGGACGCGACTCTGGTCTTCGTTCATAGTCGCATCCAGCACCCAGTGCAGCGAGTTCTCGATCCCCCAATGGGTGCGGGCTGCTTCCGCCAGTTGCTTGGCGCTGCCCTTGAGGCTGCTGATGAAGTAGCGGGTCTCTTTCGTCTTCTTCTTGCCGATGCGTCGCTGCACCTCGATCGCGGCAACGCTGGCTAGCCTGGGCCACTGGTCCTCTCGTGCCAGCCATTCAATCGCCGCCTCCTCGACCATCCAACAGCGGCGGATCTCAATGCGTCCATGGTCTTTCTCCACGGTCTCGTGATAGTGATAGTGCACATCGTGAAACCTTATCGCTTTGGCTTCCTCGAAGAAGTAGCGGGTTTCCTCATGCAGGCTGCCCTGGTTGCCTTTCAGACACAGCACATAGTCGCCCTGCTGCTCCACGATCTGCCCCGCCAACTCCTTCTGGCAGGCCATCACATCCATCGTCACCACGCACCCTTTCACGTCCAGCAGCTTCAACAAGGCCGGCAGCGCGGTGATCTCGTTGGGACTTGCTATCCACCTTCACTTGCCCCAACGCCAGCCCGTTTTCGCTCGCCCACGCGCTCACCAGATGCAGCGCTGACCGCCCGGTCGCCGCATCAAAGCTATGGCGCAGGGTCTTGCCGTCCAGCGCAATCACCTCTCCCTGGGTCGCCTCGTGCACAGCCGCGCTCCAGCGCAGAAAGCATGCTCCGAACGCCGCTGGATCCAGCAGCGAAAAGACCCGTCCGTCGGCTGACGGACTGGGGATGCCATGGGGCAACTCCAACAAGGTGCGCAGCCACTCTTCTTTCGCCTCCCCGAACAGCTCCATATCGGTGAAGCTCTCCCCGCCGCAGATGATGGTGCACACCGCGATGAACAAGATATCGATCAGCCGATGTTTCTTGGTGCGCTCCACCCGCGGGTCCGGCAGGATAGAGAAGTGGGCGATAAAGTCGGTCGAATCAGCCACAGGTAAGCCCTCCATTGGGTGCGAAAAGCATTACCTGACAACTTCGCGAATCCCACTTACACCCCCTCCTTGCCCCTCAGAGCCATTTTCAAAGACCCCCCTCTTCTCACCGATCGGCACCCCGTTTAGATGCGATTGCCCTGTGGGAACGGCGCCCAGAAGCGCCACCTAAAGGTCCCATATGGTAGAATTGATCCTCGCCCGCGCACAAGCTCAGGAGCCGCTCAGGGGTGGTAGAGTAGGCCGCCGACGCACTGCACCATTCTGCGTCCGAGGACACTCGGGTCGTGTTTCCGGCGGCCCCTCTCCAAACCGTGCATGCGGTTCTCCCGCACACGGCTTTCC
>JBEKKD010000364.1:0-5023 GCA_050010895.1 Armatimonadota bacterium | reverse complement strand
GCTCGACCGACGCCAGCTCGTTCGCCTCGGCCGCGATGATGAGATCGCGCACCATCCGCTGGCCGGGGGCGAGCGCGACATTCCAGCCGACCGCGAGATCGATGTCGCCTATCTCCTCCCGCTGCTGGTTGAGGTGGCCGGCCGCCATCTGGCGTTTCGCGCTGTTGGGCTCGGGGGCGCGGCCGCAACCGTATTCGTCGAACGCATCAGCGGCGATGGCGAAGCAGATGTGCCGCCAATAGGCGACGGCGATGCTGCGTTCAGCGTGGTAGTGAACGGCGTTCTTCTGCTGAACCTCGCCAAGCTGCAGGTCCAGATACTGGAACAGCTTCGCGCGCAGCGGCCGGTTGCCGGCGTTGCTGGCCTCGAATCGGCGGAAAAACGCGGGCTCGGTGGGGTGAACGAAGTCGGTGATGGTGAGGGTGAGGCCGGTTTCCCGGTGGCGAAGCTGCGTCTCGACGATGTTCGTTCGCTCGACATATCGCTGGCTCGCCTCCCAGCTCGGATCGAAGGTCCAGACCAGGCGGTCGAGCGCCGGGAAGTAGACCGCGGGCATGCCCTCCTGCAGGTTCTGCGGGAAGTCGATGTGTGGATAGAAGAAGCTCATGATCTCGCCCTTTGCGCCAAGCGCAACGAGAACATGAGAGTTGCCCACCACCGAGCTCGGCTGATAGATCGGCAAGGGCTATTGGCTCCGCCGGTGGTCGACTGCGCGCTGGTACAGATCCAGGTAGGACTTCGCCGAACGGCCCCAGGAGAAGTCTGCTTCCATGGCATTCCGTACCAGGCGCTGCCACGCGGGCTGGGCCTTCATCGTCAGCAATGCTCTGGCGACGGCGCCGCAGAGCGCGACCGCGGTGTGCTCCCTGAAGGAGAATCCGTTGCCCCCGCCCGTCTTCGCGTCGAAGTCAGCGATGGTGTCAGCGAGGCCGCCGGTGTGTCGCACGATGGGGATAGTCCCGTAGCGCAGGCTGATCATCTGGCCGAGGCCGCACGGCTCGTAGCGGGAGGGCATGAGGAAGAAATCCGAGCCTGCGTAGATGAAGTGGGCCAGCGGATTGTCGAACCCCAGGAGCAGGCCCAGCTTATCCGGATATTGCTTGGCGAACCCTGACAGCAGGTCGTGGTAGTGGCGCTCGCCTGTGCCGAGCAGGGCGAACTGCACGTCGAGCTGGAGCATGTGAGGTAGGACGTCGCTGAGAATGTCCAGCCCCTTCTGACCCGCGAGGCGCGACACCAGACCGAACATCGGCGCGTCGGCACGGTGCGGGAGGTTCAACTTCTTCTGAAGCGCGGCCTTGTCTGCGGCCTTGCCTTTGAGGTCGTCTTTGCTGAAACGCGCCGATATGAGCTGATCGGTCTCGGGGTTCCACTCATCGTAGTCGAGGCCGTTGAGCACGCCGAATAGGTCTCCGCGCCGCCCGGCGAGCACGCCCTCCAGCCGCTCGCCGAACTCGGCCGTCTGGATCTCGCGGCTGTAGGCTTCGCTGACCGTGCTCAACAGATCGGCGAAGATCAGCCCGCCCTTCATGAAGTTCACCTGGCCGTAGAACTCGAGCCCGCCCATGTCGAACAGCGAGCGGTCGAGGCCGGCCCTGGCGAGCGCGTCCGGCGGGAAGACCCCCTGGTATGCCAGGTTGTGGATCGTGTAGAGCGTGGCGATACGCGAGAGCGCGGGATCGTTCTTGTATGCCGTCCTCAGGTAGACCGGGATAAGGCCGGTCTGCCAGTCGTTGCAGTGGATGATGTCCGGCTTCCAGTCGCTCTGCCGCAGGAACTCCAGGGTTGCGCGGGAGAAGAGCGCGAAGCGCTCGGCATCGTCCGGTTCGCCGTAGAGCCCTTTCCGATCGAAGTGCCTCGGGCTGTCGATGAAATACGTCGGGACGCCCGGGATGGCATCGCTGGTGTCGACGCTGACCTGCACCGTCGCGCTCATGGGCACGGCGAACGGGCCGGCGTACCGTTGAAGTGCGAACTTCTTCGCGTCGACGCTTGCGTACTTGGGCAGGCAGACGCGGATATCGTTCCCCATGGCCGCCAAGGCTTTTGGCAGAGCGCCCGCGACATCCGCCAGTCCGCCCGTCTTGGCGAACGGCACCACCTCAGAGGAGCAGACGAGAACCCGTAACCCCATTGCCCATCTCCCTCCTAACGCTGTCTGGCGCGGTTGCGCTCGGCTGCGGCCGACACGAACGCGGCGAAGAGCTTCGACTGCCTGTCGTCGTTCATCCGCTCGGGGTGCCACTGGACGCCGATGGCAAACGGGCCATCGGTTGCCTCGATTGCCTCAATGACATTATCGTCCGACCAGGCCACTGCCCGTACCCCGTCCCCCAGCGAATCATTCGCCTGGTGGTGGTAGCTGTTGACTTCCAGGCGTTCGCACCCCAGGATTGCGCCGATCCGGCTGCCACAAGCGACTGTCACCGTGTGCTTCGCATCCGCGTGGCGTAGCGCGTTAGGCGTCAGCTCGGGCACATCCTGTACCAATGTGCCCCCAAGCGCCACCCCGAGGACCTGCGCGCCCCTGCAGATGCCCAAGATCGGCGCTCCATCTGCCAGCGCCGCGCGTGCCATCCGCAGCTCGAGCTGGTCGCGCTCGAGATCGATGCTGGCCGTCTTCGTGTGTTTCGCCTGGCCGAACCGGCCCGGCTCAACATCGCCCCCCCCGCTCAGGAGCAGCCCGTCGAGCGCGTCCACCGGCACATCCTCGCCGCCAGACCGCAACTCGACCACGCGAGCGCCAAGGGACTCCAGTACGGCGCGGTACGGACGCGTCTGCTCTTCGGTGGCGCGCGACGACGCGGTCAGCCCGACTGTGGGGGCTTCCGAACGATTCCGCATCACGGGCCGGCATCTTAGCAGCCAATTGAACAGCGGTCAACCAGTGATGGGAAGAATCAGAGACAAAAGAGGGCCGGCAGCTTGCCTGCGGCTAATGAATGTACAGCCGAGATGCCAAGGTCGGCCGTAGCAGGCCCACAGACAGAAAAAGGGAGCCGATCGCTTGATTGGCTCCCAGCAATGGCGCAATGAGGAGCTAGGCCGCGGTCTTCTGGGCGAGACGGCGGGCCAGGCGTGACTTCCGGCGCGCGGCCTGTCGCTTGTGGATGATGCCCTTGGCGGCGGCCTTGTCCAGCAGCCTGTTGGCGGTCTTCACGGACTCGGTTGCGGCGGCCGTATCGCGGCCGTCAATCGTGACCCGCGCGGTCCGGATCATCGTCTTAACCCGCGAGCGCACGTTGAGGTTGCGCAGCCGCAGCTTGCGCGACCGGATCACGTCTTTTTTCGATGACTTGATGTTCGGCAACGGATCGCACCTCCAGGTGACGGGGCATTATAGCACACCCGGCTTGTCCGCCACAACCCCCACGAGCACCCACCGGCGCGCGATGGCAGGAGGACCTCTGACCGGCCCCACGAAGCAGGGGTGCGAACGGCGATCCGCCACCGGCGCGGTAGCAGTTGCGTGCGGGTACGTGGTATTGCTGATCCAGCAGCCGAGTGATCGGCGCCGATAGCCGGAAAGGGGTAGCACCCATGACGGAGCAGCAGCCGAGCCAGGCGAGTGTCGAACGGACGTGGGGGATGCTCTGCCATCTGATCGCGTTCGCCGGATTTGTCTTCCCGTTCGGAAACATCATCGGTCCGCTGATCGTCTGGCAGATCAGGAGGCAGGAGTTCGAGTTCGTTGACGACCAGGGCAAGGAGTCGCTGAACTTCCAGATCACGGTGACGATCGCGGGCATCATAGCAGCTGCCCTGACCTACGTCTTCATCGGGATACCACTTGCCATCGCCCTCGGCATCTTCGACATCGTAATCGTGATCATCGCCACTATCCAGGCCAACAACGGCGAGCGCTACCGCTACCCGGTGAACTGGCGGATCATCAAGTAGGCCGTCTCTTCTCGCATGACTCGAGCGCGCCGCTGACGAGGACGGCGCGCTCATCCGCGTTCGTGAACCCTTCAGTTTCCATCGCTTCCGAAGTCTGGTAATATCGGCTGCCGAGGGGCAAGGAGCCGCGAATGACTGACCGCACCGATATGCGTTCCGCGTGGAACGAGATCTCGCCGTACTACCAGGCCGAGAGCCAGATACCGACCGACTTCGTTCACTACGGTCCGCATTGCCCAAACGAGGATCAGCTTCAGCTTATTGGTGACGTGAAGGGCAAACACGTGCTGGAGGTCGGGTGCGGGGGCGGGCAGTGCAGCGTGGCCTTCGCCACGCGCGGCGCCATCGCTACCGGCATGGACCTGTCGGATAAGCAGGTCGAGTTCGCCCGCGAGTTGGCGCGGGCCGAGGGCGTTCCGGCGACGTTCGCGCAGGGCTCGGCCGATGACTTGTCTGCGATACCGGACGCGAGCCAGGACGTCGTGTTCTCCGCCTACGCGCTCCAGTACGTCGAGCACATGGACCGATGCTTCGGAGAGGTGGCGCGAGTGCTGAAGCCGGGAGGCCTGTTCGTCTTCAGCCTGGACCACCCGTTCTGGTACTGCGTGGCGGAGGCGGATATGCGAATCGTGTTCAGCTACTTCGACACGGTCTACTGGTACGACTGGGAGCAGAAGGGCATGCCCACGCGGCCGAAGGTCACGCAGTTCCAGCGCACCGTCGGCGACTGGTTCCGCTTCCTGCGCGGCGCGGGCCTGGAGGTGCTCGACATCATCGAACCCGAGCCTGTCGAGGAAGGCAGCGGACAGGACTGGGGCGAGTACTACTCACCCGAGCGACAGAAGATGGTGCCGGCGACGATCATCTGGAAGGCGAGGAAGCCCCTCGAGGTGTGACCGAGTTACTTGGGTGCAGATGCTCCTGATGGAGAGGGAGTCGCCTCCCTCCGGTCGGCTCCGTCGGTCTTGATCCCTCGCGTAACTCGCCCCTTTCCGTCAGCTGACGGACGAGTCGCTCGGGATGACACTTCGGCGCTTGCCCAGGCCCTGCGGTCACACCCGCCCCTGAATTGCGCTTGACAGGACCGGACTCGCGCATTATACTCCGCGCAATCTGAAGCATA
>JBEKKD010000363.1:0-5026 GCA_050010895.1 Armatimonadota bacterium | reverse complement strand
TCTCGGCCTCCTTGATCAAGCGGCGGATCTCCGCCAGTTCCTCTGGGCTGGCTCGCTTCTGTTCGAGCGCGTGCAGCACGAGCTGCGGAGTAGACCCATCGAATACCCTGTTCAGCAAATCGCCTGCGAGCCTACTAACTACGGCCTTCCTGGTCTCTCTAGCATGATAGACATGGGCCCGCTCTCTCTTGTCGCATACCACCAGCTCCTTCTCTGTCATGATCTGGAGCATCTTGAGCACAGTGGTGTAGGTCATCGGCCGCTTGCCGAACAGCGTCTCTCTGACTTCCCTCACTGTGCTGGGGCCGTGTTCCCATAGCGCCTTCAGAATCTCCAACTCCAGGTCGGTCGGTCGCCCAGTCTTCGGCCGTGCCATCCGCTTCGTCCTCCGCTCGTAGGTCGCACCCGGTCACCACTCGCGTTCTTCAAGGCGTCCATACGAGCTAATTCGTACCCCTATACCACGCCAGACGCAGATTGTCAACGAGCTAATTCGTATAAGACTGTGCGAAGGAAACCGTTACGCAGTCAGGGGCGCCAGCTTTCCTGTGCGGACCACAGATCCGTCGACACGGCCCCTGTCCAGCTTCTCGGCGCGCCAGCGCGCGTGCCCGATCCCCAACCTGGGTCCCATATGGGGCATTATCGGACGCAGGATCGGCCTCGGGAAGGCCCATCTTCGACCTCACTGTCAGAGTCGGTGTTTGCCGTCCTGGGTCGAGGCCGTTGCGACTTGCCGTCACCATGGCGTGAGATACATGTGGAGACCCAGTGGCACGTCGATGATGCTGCGCACGGCCATGACGACGCAGTGGCCGAGGGCCATGCCCAGGAATACCGGCCTCGCCCGCCGATAGAGGCGGAGCCCGCCGAAGCGCACCAGCACGCTTATCAGAATCCACGCGATCAGCGCGTTGGTCCACAGCCGGTCGTTCAGCCCCCAGGTGCCTCCCATGATGAAGCCAATGGGGCTGAGTCTCCACCACAGGAAGTTCAGGTGCAGCCAGCTCAGCACGAGCATCACCCCGGCCCCGCACACCAGCCCCAGGGGAAGGAACGGAGTCTGCGGCTCCGGGAAGCGCAGGCTGTCCACGAGCTGCCCGAACTGGTCATTCGCCAGGCCGCTGAACCCCGAGGGATCGAACTTCGCGGCGCCGTGCGTGTAGGCCGCATGCAGCCAGGCCACCCTAGCAGCCGCACGAGGCAACGCGGGCTCTACGCCATCTGCAAGCAGAACTTCTTGGTGGCACGCCAGCACTCCCGCACGCGCTCCCTGATGCGCAACGGCCCGCATATAATGCGGCACACCTTCGCCACCCACGCCCTAGACCGACCACGCGGCATGAGTCGCGTATCCACGGACTGAATCCATAGGACGCATTATTGGACGCGGAACGGGCCTCAGAGAGCAACCCGAGCCGATGCGGGCATAGGCGGAATGCAGAGCGCGGTGCGGAGAGCGGCGGCGTGCGTGGCGATGCCGCGGACATCGGACGCGCAGCAGAGGGGGGTTCAGTCCCCGCCGCCTCCACGAAGGCATGCTCGTGAAGAGGAAAGGGCGCCCGAAGGTGCCGCCTGGAAGTTTCGTATGGTAGAATGCGAAGGACCTGCGGGCAAGTCTAAGGGCTCTCAGAGGTGCCTCATCGCCACTTGACAGCCACAGAATGGGGCATTCCCACAGATGCCCAGCTGGAGATGTGCCGAGCGGCACTCGAACTGAACGACGAGGCGGGGTGCACATAAGCGGAACAGGAGACCGGCTAATAGCAACTGATCTCCATGAGTATGCTAGGAGAGCGGTAGCCCTCTGGTTCAAGAGGCTGGCGATGGGGGCTCTCCGGTATCATCCTCCTGAAGTCGTCACCACCCGAGAGCAGTGGCTGAGACTCCACGGCGCCAACGCTCGAAGACGCTGCAAGGCCTGGAAGTGGGCCATGGTCCTCACAAACGTGCCTGTCGGTGGGATGTGCTGTCACGACTGCCACCGCATCTTTGTGGATGTCGAGGTCTGCCGTACGAAGCGGCAAATCTACAGCGCGTCGTGCCACGAAGTGCTCCACCTGGTCTACAGACAAGCCAGGGAGGAGTGGCAGGTGGCGGAGCTGGAAGACTACTGGATGAAGCGGATGGACAGGGTGAGAGAGGCGAAGGCAACTCAAAGCCAGGAGGAGACGACCAATGAAGACGTGGAGATCGTAGTCGATCCACTCCATGAGTACGCCAGAAGAGCGGTGGATATCTGGTTCAGGCGACTGGCGATCGGCGATCAACGGAAACACCCGCCGGAAGTCATCACGGAATGGGAGAAGTGGCGGGAGCTTCACACCACAGGATGCGAGGCCCAGAGTGCGGATGACTTCTACGCGAGTGGTATGTGCTGCTCCGCCTGTCGCCGCATCTTCGTAGATGTCCGGATGTGCGGAGAGAAATGGATCATCCGCCACACCGCTCTCCACGAAGTGCTCCACTTGGTCTATGGAGAGGCCATAACTGAAGACCAAATCGAGGCCCTGAAAGAGCGCTGGCTAGAGCGAATAGCCGAGGCGAGAGCGAAGAAGGAAGCTGAGAGCCAGGAGGAGACGACGAGCTGAGCATCATGGCGAAGCACTACCTCTTCGTCTGCGCCGCCAACGTTGACCGCAGCCCTACGGCCGAACTGATGATGAAGGAGATGGCGGAGCAGCAGGGGTTCGACCTGGAGGTGAGGTCGGCAGGCCTGTTCGTCGTCGCCGAAGACGGCATACCCATCTTCGGAGCATCACGGAGCGTGCAGTTGACACGTGAGCCATGCGACTGGGCAGATGAGATCTGGGCGATGGAGACGTGGCACGTCGGGATCGTGGTCCGGAGGTACGGCCAGCCCGCCGAGAAGGTCAAGTCTCTCGACGTTCCAGACCACTTCACCAGAGGCAGCCACCAACTAGGACATATGCTCAGACCCAAGCTCCAGGCGATCCTCGAATCCCCCGTGGCCTCGGATGGCACACCCCCATGATGAAGAAGATGCCCGAGCAGACCCCGGTACGAAAAAGACCAGGGGGATGCAATGCCGCCGCTCCGCGGCCGAACCGTTGCGAATGGGTGCTGCTTCCCAGCCAGGAACCCTTCCCTGTCCAGGCATCATCGGCGACCCACCCTCCCTCCAGGAATAACTCGGCCACACCAGGATGGAAATGGTGAACCGCTACGTCAGGCTAGCCGCCGCCGATCTTCGGAAAAGCCATGCCATCAGGGGTCCGATAGATCGACTGAGAGGGTGAGGGCGATCCAGCAGGACCCACAGGCTGCCCAGGGAACCCGGTTCCGCAGCGGCTTCCGGAAGACATAGCCAGGGCCGAATCCTCAGCGTGACCCAGGGCGAAGGAGCCAAGTAATGACGAACGACAACCTAGGGTTGGACGACGAGGCCCTGCACTATTATGGCGTGATCTACCGGTGGCACAAGCTGCATGGTCTCGAGGAGTACGAACGCAAGTACCCGCAGGATGTGGCACGAAGAACACCTCCGTTCCAGAACTACCAGCGCTTTCTGGAGAGGATGCCACCGCCAGAGGAAGCCGACCTGGCTGTGATGTCCGAAGTCGTGCACGAGGTGCTGGCCTCCTCTATGGGATGGAGCGGCCCCTACCAAGTCGAGCCGGGACTGACGCTTCTCCAGGTGGCAAGAAGGCTTGGCGCTATCCTCGAAAGCCCCGGCAGGAGTGGTCAGTAGGAGACCCCGCCTGCACGACCAACAGGCGGCCCTGAAGTATCGGCCTTCGCAGAAGAAGACGCACTGTCAATAGCCGCCCCATGTGTACTCATGAGAGCAAGGATAGCGAGAGGCCTCCCAGGAGTGCCCGGATGGGGTTTCTGGGGAGGACGGCGAGTCGATGCTGGCTCACATCATGGCACCGGCCAACTGGCCCACGATCTGGCTCATCTGGGGCGCTCTGGGAGTGGCCGGCGGGATGGTTTCCGACTTCCTCACTGACCTGATCGGTGACGTCACCGGCGAGGTGAGCACGGATGCTCCGGCGTACGGCTTCGGTGAAGCCATGAGACGAGCTGCGGTGGCCGTGTTGATCTCCGGGTCCTGCAACATCTGGCTGTCCTGCTACTACATGGACAAGGTGTTCGACGTCCGCGACATGCTCGGCGCGGTCGGGTCCATGTCTGCCTTCGGCATCGCGTGGGCCGCGACCTACGCGCTGTGGCCGCCCACCAGGGAGCAACTCCACGACTGGTCCGGCTGGACTAAGCTGAGGAAGTAGCTGGCTACTAGTCGCGAGCTCGGCCGGGAGAAAGAGACCGCCGACACCCTGCACAACCTGGGGCTCGTCGCCTATCACCTCGGCCAGTACGACAAGGTGTCCCTGTCGGGCGTCCATGGAGCCGGCCTGACATCACGCTACCTAACCCCCTCGGCTCTGGTCACTCATCCGGAAGCCCCTCGCGTCTGGGGGAGTTGGCCGCACCCATACCACCACCTCGCTGCCGAGGGCGGCCCCAGAGTCAACCATCCAGAGGCTGGCAAGCGTGGAGTACCGTTCTCGGTCCCCTTTTGTATTGGTGACTGCGGCAGCACCATATCCGGCTTCCGCGCGCCCAATCCGGGACCGTCACGGCCGGGGGTGGGGTCATGCGGGCGCCCCGCTTCCTGTGCTTCCGCGATCCAAGGGCGCGGCGGTAGCGGATGCACTCCGCTGGCGGCGCCGGACGAGGGCGGAGACGTTGGTGGTTCCCAGCAAATGGGTTGAGGTGGTGGCGCTTCCCTGCCTGCGGTCGTCGCCCCGCCACGCTAGACAGAGGTCGAAGGCTTTCCCTCGGCCCGCGTCGGCGCGCACGAGGGGAGCGCCGAAGATTCCTCGACTCAGGCCTGGACTTGTTCTCCCGTTCCAAGCTTCAATTCACGTCTGATAATGACTGTTACTGGACGCAGCATGGAGGAAGCAGATGGAGACGAGCTTGGCTGTGAGCACGGGCGCACTAGCACGAGCGGAGGTGTCGGACCCCCTGGCCGCGATCCTGGCGGGCCAGCTCTCGG
>JBEKKD010000362.1:0-5030 GCA_050010895.1 Armatimonadota bacterium | reverse complement strand
GGCGGTCGAGACGACGATGAACCCCTCGACCGTGATGGGAGTGCTCAGACCTGCCACCGGCATCGCGGTGAGTCCGCCGCGATGCCCTTCTTTCACCATGCGAACATAGCGATCGGCGACCGCGCGATCGAAGCGCAGGGGGTGCGCGATGCAGACCGCGCCGAATGTATAGGGGCTGCCTATGCCGAGAATGCTGCCCATCTCCGCCAGGTAATCGGCCTGACGCACGTTCCAGGCGAAGGCGCCCGCGGGATGGTCGGCGTACTCGGCCATCACCAGGAGGGCCTCCAACGGTTCCACCATCGCGGGAACATCGGTCAGCAGCAGGCAGTGACCGACGCCCTCCTCGCCATGGAGCGCATTGCCCAGCTTGACGAACTCGATCAGGTCGGGCGTCCTACCGGGCCTGCGGTCCTGCGCGTCGTAATCGTACAGGTACTGGGCGACCTGAGTTTCGACGTGCGGCATGCCCGGGTCCCGGAATGTCGTCGCCTGGGGCGCGCTGCCGGACGAATGCTCCTGCCGGATCCCGTCTATGAACTCCCGGACCATGGGCCGCGGGAACTTCGCTATCTGGGTCGCGGTATCGACAGTGGCTCCGGCCTTCTTCAGCGCGTCGAGGATCGTGTCGTTCTGGTACATCATCCCGACGCTCTCGAGGACGTCATAGATGCGCTCGCCCAGCGCCTCGACGTCGCGTTCCTGCATCTCAATGCAGAGCATGGCACCCTCCCTGGCGTGGCGATCTTCCGACCGCTCGCCTATAGTTTGACCAGACCAGGCGCGAGTTCCCCCCTGGGTTGCGCGGAGATGCTGTCTGGGTGCAGGTGTTCCTGGAGGGAGTCGCCTCTCTCCGGTCGGCTCCGCAGGTCTTGATCCCTCGCATAACTCGCCCCTTTCCGTCAGCTGACGGACGAGTCGCTCGGGATGACAACTGGCGCGCCAACCAGCGCTCCGCTCGTTTCTTGCGACGGTTTCGGGACTGAAGTCCGAAAGCACCGAAGGAGTGGCGCCCGCGGGGCGGACGCCGATTATGGTGTGGGAACGGCGTGATCCTTCGCTTCGCTCAGGATGACAGATGGGGCGTCGGCACTGAAGTACCGACGCAACGCAGGCTGTCGCCCCTGGCGGGGCGAGGGCGGGTTGCCAACCCGCCCCACTGAGAGGGAGTGAGCAAGCTCGTACCGAAGGCGTACGGGCACGCAGTGATGTTCTCCCTGGAGAAGCATGTCGACGGCGCCACGAGAAGCCAGCAGCGAGTTCGACGCAGCCCCGCACGGGACTACCATGTCGGCCATACGCAGAGGCGTAACGGCGCGCGCCGTGATCGCCGGACTGGTATTGACGCCGCTGAATGTCGTCTTCATCATGCACGCCACGATGCTCCTGGGAGGCTTCAGGTTCACCGGGCGTCACAGCCTTTTCGTGAACACGATCGCGACTCTGTTCTTTCTCGCGCTGGTCAACCAATGGCTGAAGCGGCGAAAGCCGCAATGGGCGTTCGGCGCGGGAGAGATGCTCACCATCTACCTGATGATCGGAATGAGCACCGGGTTGATCAGCAGCGCGTTCGACCTCGGCGGCTCGCTTGCCGGCACCATCACCTACCCGTTCTGGTTCGCCACGAAGGAGAATCGGTGGCGGGAGCTGCTCTGGCCGAACCTGCCCACGTGGCTGACGATGCAGGATCGCACCGCTCTGGAGAGCTTCTATGTGGGCGGCGCCGATCCGTACACCTGGTCGGCATTCCGCGTCTGGCTCACGCCGGCGCTCTGGTACGCGGCTTTTATCGGCGCGGTGATGTGGGTCTGCCTCTGCATGAACTCGATCGTGCGCCGGCGGTGGGAGGATGAGGAGCGGCTGCCGTTCCCTCTGACAGTGCTGCCGCTGCAACTGGTGGACGAGAACGCTGGTCTATTCAAGAACAGACTGTGGTGGCTGGGCGTTGGGCTGGCAATGGTGTTGGGGCTGTGGAACGCACTCGCCGGTTTCCTGCCCAGCCTGCCCGCGGTGCCGATGGGGATCGACTACAGCCCCTATGTGGCGAATCGCCCTCCCTGGGATGCGCTCCGCTTCCAGCAGTTCGAGTGGCAGCCGTTCGCGATCGGGCTGTGCTACCTCATCCCGCTGGATCTGGCGCTCTCTCTGTGGGTGTTCGATCTCGTCTGGCAGGGAGAGCACGTGCTCTCAAGCCTGCTGGGGTGGTCCTCAGGGGCCTGGTCCGGCATGCCCTTCAGCGATCAGCAGAGCGCGGGCGGGTACTACGCGCTGCTGATTTCGGCAGCCTGGCTGGACCGGCACTACCTGGTGGAGGTGGTGCGGCGCGTGCTGGGCATGAAGTCGTCCCTGGAGAACGAGGAGCAGGAGGCGCTGCCCTATCGCGGCGCGGTGATCGGGATGCTGCCGGCGCTGATCTTCCTGTGGTGGTTCCTGCAGCGGGGCGGTATGCAGCCCTGGGTGGTGCTGGCGACCCTCGGCCTCTATTTCCCGATGATGCTGGTGATCTCTCGTCTGCGCGCCCAGCTCGGACCACCCACGCACCAGCTTTATTTCACGACTCCGAATCTCGTGCTGCCGGTGCTGGTAGGGACGCAGGCACTGGGCCCGCGCACCATGGGCATGTTCGCCATGCTCAGCCCATTCATGATGGAGCAGCGCAACAACCCGGTCGCGATGCAACTGGAGGGCTTCCGCATGGCGGCGGGGGGGCGCATGGAGCGGCGGCGGCTCGCGCTGGCTCTGGCACTGGTGCCGCCTATCGCCATTTTCGTCTACTTCTGGGCGACCATGAAGGTGTGCTACCAGGCGGGCCTGGGGAGCACCATCAGCTACTACCCATATGTTGCGGAGCCTTACGGCACGATCGCTACCATGGACGAGGCGGTACGGTACCCAACAGGTCCGGATGTGTGGCAATCGACGGCGATGGGCGTCGGGCTGGTGACAACGCTGGCGCTGATGTGGCTGAAACTGCGCTTCCAGTGGTGGCCGCTGCACCCGGTGGCCTATCCCATCGCCACTGGCTCGACCATCCAGGCGCTGACCCTGGTGATCTTCGCCACCTGGCTGATCAAGGCGCTGCTGCTGCGGTACGGCGGCCTGCGTTCCCACCGCACGGCGCTGCCGTTCGTCCTCGGGCTGCTGGCCGGAGGCGCGGCGGAGGCACTCCTGCGGCGGATCCTGTCGCTGCTGCTGGGGGTGAGCCTGTCATTCCTGGCGACATGAGCGCCTTGCCGCGACTGCTCTCGTCAACCGTGCCGTTGGTCCGACCCTCGGCCCGCGCCGGCATGGGCGAGGGCGCCGAAGAAGGCCAGGGCGATCACGATCTTGAACGCGGTGAACCAGGATATCGTCGCTGCGATCAGGCCCTGTTCGACCCCGCGCGGGAAAAGGTCCGGGATCGTCCATGCCCAGATCACCTTGGTCAGGAACACGGCAAGCACCAGGATCCCGCCCAGCACCACCACCGCGCCCGGGACGAGCAACAGAATCAGGACCACGGCCAGCCAGGGCCTCTGCCTGAACTGAAGAGCAGCGGCGCGAATCCACCGAGCAGCCCTGCGACCGAACACACCCAGCCATGACGTCTCCACGAGCCTGCCCTCCTTTCCCTCGGTTGGTCGGACCGCACCGCGAGCGGGCCGGCCGAGCATCGCTCGGCGGCCCAGCCTCTTTTCCTTCCTACGGGATCAGGGGGGTGAAGGTTTCGCGTTCTCTCGGCAGCTACCGATCGCGTATCAGCTCGATCGCGGCATCGGCCAGCATGTCTCCCGCCTCGGGCGCGAGCTTGCTGCCGTAGGAGAAGGTGGTCTCGTAGCCGCCGCGCCGGAACGCGTCCGTGTGGGGCACGTAGCCGACCATACCATTGGTGCAGCTTATCACCAGCGCATGGCGCGGATACGACTCCTCCTTGATGCGCAGGCCGTGCTGGACGAAGTATTCGGCCGGGACGCCAGCGTAGGTATACGGTCCAACGGAGATCACCTGGACTTCGGCCGGCTGAGCGCCCTGCTTCCTGATCATCTCCACCAGCCGGGCCATGCCGCGGTCGTAGATGGCGGGATCGATGAAGCGCTGCGCGCCCCTAATCGTGCCGTGGATCTCGGCGTCCGTGGGCGTGCGGTAGGGAAGGCTGATGAGTCGTGACACACTGGCAACGCGGATATCGCCACTGAAGCTCATCTTCGCCAGTGCGGCCGAAGCGTCCTCAGCAAGCGCCATGCCGGCGGCCTCCATGCCCATGTCGGCTCCCCCCGCCGCCGGGTCGCTGGTGTGGAGATTGCCGGCCGCGCCGTTGAAGAACAGAGCGACCGGGCAGCCGCGCGACTTCATCGTTCTCGCCAGCACGCCCGGATACCCACCGGAGAGGACGGTGTCGCCGCCGTGATGAGTCGGGTGGCAGGAGAAGTTCACCAGCAGGCCGAGCAGTTGCCCATCACCGCCGCGCGCCGCGAGCACCCCGACCTCCGGGTCTATCGGCCCCTCGAGGCAGAGAGCGTTCGGATCCGCGAAGGCGCCGTGCGTCTTCACCGTGCCGTCGCGCATCACCACGCGGCGGTTGTGGGAGATTCGCCACTCGAACACGCTTGATGCGCCGATCTCGGCGTTCTGCATCCCCGCCAGCGCCTCGCCGAACGCCTGAACGATCTTCGTCGTCAGTGTTTCGACATAGGCCTCATCGCGCGGGAAATCGACGCCTCCCTCGACCGCCGGCCCGGCATGGTTGTGGGTCGCAGACACCATGATGGCCCGGCCGGGGAAGCGGTGCGCCTTCTCGACCCTCTGCCGGATGTCCGCGGTCTGAACCGCCGACACCAGCAGCGTGTCGAGCTGGACGAAGGCGGCCCGATTCTCCCCGGACTCGAACACGGCGACGCGAGCGAAGAGCGGATCGGCGACTTCCGTGGAGATGATCTCTTTGATCCAGCCGATCTTTCTGGTGCCGATCGGCGGCGTGATGTCGATTTCGGCGAATCCGGCGCGTACAGGCATCCGTTGCTCCTTTCACACAGTCTGACGCTCTACGGCCT